>JACRIF010000033.1 GCA_016220125.1 Candidatus Peregrinibacteria bacterium | reverse complement strand
GGCATCACCGCCATTCAGATGGACATCAAGATCATGGGCCTTCGGGACCAGATCTTCGTCGATGCGCTGACACAGGCAAAAATTGGACGCCTCCAGATTCTGGATGCGATGGACAAGGTCATGTCGAAGCCGAGGGCCGAGCTCAGCCAGTACGCTCCCCGCCTCATCACCATCAAGATCGATCCCGCCAAGATCCGCCTGATCATCGGGCCGGGTGGCGAGACCATCAACAAGATCATCGACCAATGCGGCGTGGACTTGGATGTGGAGCAGGACGGAACCGTGATCATCACCACCAAGAGCGCCGAGGGTGGCGCCAAGGCCAAGGCCTGGGTGGAAAGCATCGTCGCCGACCCCGTCGTTGGCCGGATCTACAAGAACGTGAAGATCGGACGCCTCCTCGAGTTCGGAGCCATCGTCGACTTCATGCCTGGCAAGGGTGGCATGTGCCATGTGTCCGAGATTTCCGATGAATATGTGAGCGATATCACCAAGGTCCTCAAAGAGGGCCAACTGGTGAACGTGAAACTGCTGGAAATCGACACGGTTCAAAACCGCTTCAAGCTTTCCATGAAGGGCATCCCCCAACCCGGACAGGAAGAGAAAAAATAGATCTAAGACGAAAAGGGCGGAGACCGAAAGGTCTTCCGCCCTTTTTTAGTGGGGCTCATCCATAAAAGACGGCTCTCGGTTGAAAAAATCATTTACAGGCAACACTAAAAAACGCCCCGACCGTTTCGGAGCGTTCTTGAAATGGATGCAATTTAGATGGAAAGCCGAATGAACTTGGTGACCGTGTTGCCAGAGAGGAATTCCTCGACGGTTTGGTCGTTGTTGCGGACAAACGCCTGCTTGAGCAGGGCGCTCTCTTCGCGGTATTTCTTCTCTTTTCCCGCCATGATCTTCTCGAACATGGCCTCGGGCTTGCCTTCCTTGCGGAGCAACTCCTTCCAAATCTCCTTCTCTTTGTCGACATCCTCCTTGGAAACCTCCTCGGGTCGGATGTGCTTGGGGGACATGGCGGCGATGTGCATGGCGATATCCTTGGCCGTGGCCTCATCGGATTTCTCGAGGGTGACCAGGGTGCCGATTTTGGAGTTGGTGTGCAAATAGTGGCCGATCCCCTCGCCTTCCAGGGATTTGATCTCGATGGCCATGTTCTCGCCCAATCGGGTGAACAATTCCTTCAAGGCCTCCTCCTTGGATTGCTTGGCGGCATCGGCTCCATGAGCAAGGGCCTCGTCGGCCGTGGCGTTGGCCATGGCAATGAATTCGGGGTTCTTGGAAACGAAATCGGTCTCGCAGGTCAGTTTGACCAGCACGGCCTTGTTGCCTTTGACCTTGGCGACCACGATCCCCTCTTTCATCTCTCGGCTCGACTTCTCGGCGGCTTTGGCGGCGCCGTTCTTGCGGAGAATCTCGATGGCCTTCTCCTCGTTTCCGTCGGCTTCGATCAGGGCCTTCTTGCACATCATCATGGAGATGCCGGTGCGCTGGCGGAGTTCATTGACTTGGGCGGCGGTGATATTCATAGGATTGGATTAACGGTTTAAGGGGATCAAAAAGCGGATTATTTGGTTTCGGCGGGGGGTTCGTCCTGGATCTGGTCGGGGCGAAGCAAGGCGTCCTCCTCTTCCTCCTCCTTTGTTTTCAGCGACAGTTGCTCCTCCAGGGCGCAGGCCGTTGCGTAGATCCACGGAAACTTTTTCCATCGGCCTGCCAAGGTGGCAAGACCCATGTAGAGGAAAATCGCGAATTGGGTCGCGAGCAAAAGGTCTCCGAAAAAATTGAGGATGGCGATCGGTTGGGCGAAAAAGAACAGGATGGAGATCAGAAGCCCCTGCTTGCCGTGGAAACGGCAAAATTTGCTTTCCTTCTTCAGGTAAAAGGGAACAATCGCCAGAAAACCGATATAGCTCATGGTGGCGATGGCGCGCTCGTGGAGCGTCGTCATCTCCTGGATCTCTTCGGTTTGGGGTTCCGGCTTGGTTTCAACGGCCCCCGCGTCGGGTTGTTTTTCTTCAGCCATAAATTTAATCAAATTGATTACAAATGGATGACCGATTGATCGCAAATGGATTCATCTCGTCATTGGGTTGTCGATTTGCAATCGATCTGTGATCGGGGGGCTTAAGGGACTATTTCTTGGCTGGCTTGGCTCCCAAGGCCTCTTTCACGAATCCGAAGATGTACTCGATCGATTTGATCGCGTCGTCGTTGGCGGGGATAACGTAGTCGACCAAATCCGGATCGGCATTGCTATCGACAATGGCGACCACGGGGATGCGCAGGCGCTTGGCCTCTTTGACGGACAGGATGTCGCGGACAATGTCTTCGACGAACAGCACATCGGGAAGGCTTTGCATGTCTTCGACGCCGGAAAGGGACGAGGAGAGCTCCTGGATCTTCTTGCGAAGCTTCACCTGCTCTTTTTTGGTGAATTTCTCGAGTCCGCCACCCTTGTCGTCTTCTTTGAGTTTCTTGAAATAGTCGATTCGTTTCTTGATGGTCTTGTAGTTGGTGAGAAGCCCGGGGATCCACTTGTCCGTCACAATGGAAACGTGGGTTGTCTTGTGCAAATCCTCGAGGAAGGGGTGGCATTGGGGCTTGGTGCCGACAAACAGGATTTTCTTGTTCGCTCGGGCCGCGTTGGCAAGGAAATCAAGCGCCACGACTAGGTGCTCGGCGGTTTTGCGGAGATCGAAAATATGGATCCCGTTGCGCTTGCCGTACAGGTACGGCTTCATCTTGGGGTTCCACTTGGCGGTCGGATGGCCGAAATGCACCGCGTGCATGACCATGTCTTTCAGGGAAATATCGCTCATATCCTTGGGGGTTACGCCGTGTTCGTCGTTTCCGGGAGTAAATCCGCACTAAATGCGGATCAGGATTCCGGATCAGAGACAAGGCTGATTAAATGTAAAAAGCGAAAGCATGTTATCAGAGAGGGATACACAGCGCAAGGTTTTTGGCAGGCTGCCAATGATTTTGGGTGAAATAGAGTTGACCAAAACTAAAAATAGTCTAAAATTACATCCCGTAACCCCAACGCTAGACTATGGCGCCCAAAGTGTCCCTCATCCACACCAGGCTCGAGGATTTGCCTGAAAACCACCAACGATTGATCCGGGAGGCGAACGAGGACGCCGAAAAAAAGGCGGCGATTGAAAAGGAGCGAAATAGGATCGGCGCAACAATCGAGGCGCAGGACTCCCCTGTTTTTGATGAGGCGAAAGTGAGGGCCGATTTCGCGAAACGGCTGGAGTCCGCCATCCAAAAGCTGAAAATGCCTAAGAAGCCTTTGATGCTGTCGATCTGCGCGTTTGGGCTGGACGAGGACACCACGTGGATCGAAATCAAAATCCTGGTTTCGCAAATGGTTCTCTGGAACCGCAGCCGACTGGTCTCGCAACGCCTCCATAAGAAAGTCGAAAGCAAACTGTCAAAGGATCCCATCGACGAGCTGGCCAAAATGGAGCGGGCGTCTGAAAAACCCGCCCTCGGGGAAAGCTATGCGGAGGTGGCGAAGGCGCTGGGGTACCAAGAGGAGGATTACCCCGCGATCATGCAAATCGTCGACAAACAGTTGAAAAACGAGAAGAAAATACGAAAATAGAGTGGCCAAAAATGATTCGAATTTTAACTTTGACCTCATTCCAATGGCGCGATTATTGAAAGGCGACTACGAAACACCGGTCGGACACCCGACTTCCGAGGCGGTCCGAGCGATGAACCGACAAAAATCAGTCGAGGATAGGGTGCGGCACACCCGCAGTCGTGTTGGCAAAAGCGTCAAAAAACCGGGCGTGAATGCCGAGCTCGACTCCATTCGTGTGGAAATTCTGGAGAAAATCGCTGAAATCTTTTCGAAATGGGGCGTGCAGCAAAGGCAATTGGAAAGTTTGATCGGAAAACAGGTCGACCGGAATGGCCTGAGCTGGTCCGACATCCGGGAGCTGATAGACCACATCCTGCTTCGATGGGCCACGATCTACAGCGGAGTCCCCGACGGCAGCCAAATCCTCAAGGAATTGATGGAGGGCGATGTCGACCCCGCGGATATCGACCAGGCCTACACCGAAGTCGCGCAGTTTTTCGGATTCAGGGACTACGACGAACTGACCCACTATCTTGAGTTGGGTGAAAAATCGGAGAAGAAAGGATTGTAAAGGGTTGAGTGTGGGTTGAAGTGCGAGTATGGGGAGATCGATTCCATCTCATCACATCAATTTTTATTCGACCCCCGTTTTTTCAACTCGACCACGCTTTCGCTGTGGTTCGTCTGGGGGAAAAGGTCGAACAAAGCCGCGCTTTTCAGCTTGAAGTGCTTTTCAAGTTTTTTCATGTCCTTCTCCAGCTCCAAAACGTTGCAGGACACATAAATGATTACTTCGGGCTCTAGTTTGATCAGCTGGTCGACGGTTTTGGGATGCATCCCGCCCCGTGGCGGATCGTTCACGACATACAGCGGTGACTTCAGGGGCACATTTTTGAGTTGCTTGGCGTCCATCACCAGCGCCTCGGCGTTTTTGAGCCCGTTCCGCACCAGGTTTTTCTTCGCCGCGTCGATGCATCCCGCGAAACTTTCCACGATCGTGACGGATTTGAAGAGATCGGCGTTGATGATGCCGAACGTTCCGACCCCGCCGTACAGATCCAAAAGGTGCGCCTCCTTCAATTTCCCATCGGCGCCCCCATAGGACTCCAACAGTCCTCTCACATACTCGTGCAACTGGGTCGCCATCTCATGGTTGTTCTGGAAAAATCCCTGCGCGGAGTACTCGAACTCCTTTCCCAAAAAGGATTCATGGAGCATGTCGGACCCCTTGATCACAATGAAGTCCTCGCCCACGCTTTGGTCCGTTCCGCTGGGAACATAGGTGACCAGCACATTGTTGACCGACGATTTGAGTGCGAAGGCTTTGATTTTTTCGATCGCCTCGCCGACCCGCGAGGAGTTGGTGTTCAGCACAAACGAAATGCAGGAATCGTTCTGGGGCGTACGGATCACGGCGTAGCGGAACGTCCCGCTCCCCTTTTGCAGATCGTAGGAATCAAAGCCGTTGAAAACCTCCCGCACCTCCTTCATGAGGGCGTTGAGTTTCGGATTCGAGATCGCGCACTCCTTCACATCGACATACTGGGTCCATCGGCCCTTCTCGCGAAAACCAAGCCCCATGGGAATATAAAGCATATCCATGCGGTTGCGGTAGTTCCACTCGTCGCCCGAAAAAACCTGGATATCGTCGGGTTTGAGGCCGTATGGGGCATCGGGAGTCAGCGACAACGCCTGTGCCAAGCGTTTTTTCTTGTTCTCCAATTGAACCTCGTAGGGAACGTGTTGCATGGCGCACCCGCCGCATTTGCCGAAATAAGGGCACTTGGGATCTCGCATCGTTGGGAATTGTTAGCCAGAGCACTATATCGCTTTTCGACATGCGAATCAAAAGTGATATAGTGAGCACATGCAAAAGCCCCTCGTCACCATCGGCCTCGTGCTGTTCAAGGCGGAGCATTACTTGAAGTTGTGCCTCGGCAGTTTGCTCGCGCAGGATTATCCAAATGTGGAAATCCTGATTCGCGACCAAAGCCCCAACGGCGAGGCCTATGACTACATCGTGAGCGCATTGAAAATCGTGCTGCGCACCAGAGACCTGAAAAGATTTCGCATCAACCGGCAAGCAGCGCAGAAAGCTTTGCGCATCGCGCCGGACAGGCGAGCCGAGCTTGTCCAAAAAATCACGCAGGTTCTTAAAGGCGCAAAGTTTGTCACCCAGGCTTACAACTCAAGCAGTCATCCTGCGGAATTCCTTTCCTCGCAAGCAGTCGGCTTTGATGCGCTTGTCGAGTTTGGCAGCAAGCGGGTCGCACCGTATTCTGACAAGACCATCCTTGATGAACTTCAACGTCATGGCCTCTATCGCAAGCACGCCCGCTATGCGTCTGGCGCGCCAATCCAGCTCGCGGTCATCAGTGCTCTGCGGGCTGGTGCAACCGATGGATTAGTCTGTGACCTTGGAAGCAAGCTCACACGGCTTGGT
>JACRIF010000031.1 GCA_016220125.1 Candidatus Peregrinibacteria bacterium | reverse complement strand
TTAAATTACGAGTTACGAATTACGAGTTGCGAGTTGTGGATTACTTGAGGGGAGTGAGCATCATGGTCATCTGGTAGCCTTGGCGTGCGGGGGGTTGCTCCATGAGCGCGATGTCCTCGAGTAGTTTGAAGAATTTTTTGAGCTTTTCGATTCCGAGATCCTGATGGGTGATTTCACGTCCGTGGAAGATCAACACCACTTTCACCAGATCCCTTCCCTCGAGGAAGCCCCGAGCCTGACGCGCCTTGGTCTCCATGTCGTGCTGTTCGATTCCGATGCTGAGGCGGATCGTCTTGGTCTCAGTCTTTTTGGCGGTTTTTTTCTGCTTTTTCTCCTTCTTCTTCAGGTTGTACATGTAGTTTTTGAAGTCGAGGATTTTGCAGACGGGCGGGGTGGCCAAGGGGGCCACTTCCACCAGATCCAATCCTTGGGTTTGAGCCCTTTGGATTCCCTGCTCGACGGTCATTTCCGTCTTTTCCTCCCCGTCCACCAACAGGATCGTGGGGACGCGGATCTCTAGATTGACACGTAGTTTCTTTATAGTGTTGGTCGTTAGAAACTAAAATTTCCGGAGGGCTCCGCAATCTTATGCAATTCGCACATGAAAGTCAATGTTTTTGTTTAAGGGAGGGCAAAATCGATGCGCATCAATGTTTAAAAAGTGCTTAAGTCCGTAAGTCCCTAAGTGCTTAAGTGCTAAAAATAATATTTCCAATCCTAACAAGCTAAAGAAGCTAACGAAGCTAATAAGCTAGTGAAAAGTGGCGACTTTAAAGTGATGCAAACACTTTCACGATTCCCAATTGCACGAGATCCAGGGCGAAAAAGGCGAAGAGGGGGGAGAGGTCGATCATTCCCATGCGCGGGAGCAGGTTCCGGATCAGCCCCAGGAGCGGTTCGGTGATGTCGTTCAGGATCTCGCTGAACCGTCCACTCCCCATGGGCTGGACCCATGAAAGGAGTATACGCACCAGAATGGCGTATTTCAGGATTTTGACGACGTTGATGAGGAAGAAGGCGAGGAATTCCATCATTGTTTTTAAGTGCCGTAACGATACCTTTTGCCCAGGTTTGTCGCAAGACTCTCCAAAAATAGGACTCAGTGCTCAGGACACAGGACACAGCCGAATACGGGGGAATCCCAATTTTCGCTGAGTCCTGATTCCTGTTTTCTGAGTTCTGGCTATTTCAATCCTATAAAGAGGGCCATGCGCCCTGTATCCTTGTTGCGGTGGGAATAGAAGCGATCCGGGTTGCATTTGGTGCACACGGCTTTTATTTCAATGTTTTTGACGCCTGCACCCTTGAGTTGATCGAGGCTCAGCGACCAGAAATCCAAATTTCGCCCTTTCACATACGGGTGCAGGTGCGCCGGGAGTTCCTTTTCGGGATCCGTGAATTCCAGGCAGCACGGGCCGATGGACGGGCCGATGCCGACCACAAGATCATTTGGGTCTGTGCCGAATTCCGACTTCATTCGCTCAACGGTTTTGCCGATAATGTTTTGCGCCGATCCCCGCCAGCCCGAATGGGTCGCGGCGATGGCATTCCGCACGGGGTCGAAAAACAGGATGCCTTGGCAGTCCGCGCTTTTCACTCCGATGGGCACATTTTTGGATTGCGTCACGAACGCATCCGCTTCGGGTCGCACCTTTGGGGAATCCACGATTTTCAGGATACTATCGCTATGGATTTGGATGGGAAAAGCGGGACGCAGGCCTGTGGCCTCCTCTAATTTTTTCAATTGATCCCCGTAGCCTATTTCGGAGCCGTTGAAAGACCCAAATTGCCTGGTGGTGATTCCATGCACGAGGCGATCCGAATAGGGCGCGAAAAGGTCGAATTGGAGAATCATAAAATCGAATCGTGGGCCGTATGGTGATTGCAATTTGGAGCCGATTATTTATTTTCCGTCAGCAAGCCGGGGATCATCCTCGCCAGGTCGTAGGCACGGAAGGTGGCTTGGGTTTGGGTGAGTTGCTCAGCCCCAAGGCCCAACAGATGCGTGGCCTTGTAGCACGCTTCCAAGAGCTCAACGCCTTGCGACATCAGCCCCGCCACGAACCCCCCAAGCAAGTCGCCTGTTCCACCCACCGTCATCATGGCATTGCCGGTTTCGTTGATGCGCAGATGATTCGGGTCGGCGATGATGTCCTTGGGCGC
>JACRIF010000032.1 GCA_016220125.1 Candidatus Peregrinibacteria bacterium | reverse complement strand
GGGATCAACCAGGTGCAGGTGAATCACGCGACCAACCTCACCTTCGCGAATGGGTTGCGCGCCTTGCTCCGCCAGGACCCGGACTGCATTCTGGTCGGGGAAATCCGTGACCAGGAGACGGCCCAGATCGGCGTGGAGTCCGCCATGACCGGCCATATGGTGTTCTCGACCCTGCACGCCAATAGCACGGCGGTCGGCGTTCCGCGCCTCGTGGAGATGGGGATCGAACCCTTTTTGCTCACGGCCGCGGTCAACTGCCTGGTGGCCCAGCGCCTGGTTCGAAAGCTCTGCCCCCATTGCCTGCAGAGTTTCACCTACTCCTCGGATATGCTCAGCCTCATCTACAACACCAAGAATATTCCCGAGATCATTCGGAAAATTTCACTGAAAACGTATTCGTCCGAGGAAATCGAGAAGCTCGGCTTCAAGGATGAGTTTGTCTTCTACAAGGGGCTCGGGTGCCGCGCGTGCGGATACACCGGGTACAAGGGTCGAATCGGATTGTTCGAGGTTCTCGAGATGAACGACGACATCAAGGGCGCCATCCTCAGGGGGGCGAGCTCGGACGAGATCGAGGAGTTGGCCGTCAAAAACGGCATGAGCATCATGCTCGAGGATGGCATCCGGAAATCGTTGTCCGGCCAAACCTCGCTCGAGGAGGTGATCCGCGTGATCAAGGCTTAGGATTTTCGCATTCAACTTATCATTTACGCACTTAAGCACTTACGGACTTGCGCACTGAGCTTGAATAATAAAAATTCCGCACAAAATTGATTTTTGATTTCCTGAAAAAAAAGGCAAAGGGGGTTGAGGTTCCCGCAAAGCCCGAGAAGGCTCCCGTCCCAGGGGGTAAGGTCAGTGCCAGGCCCAAAAAAAGCTTGATGCAGCGTTTGGGGGAAATTGGAACGGTTTCCCAGACGGACGTGGTGGAGTTCACACGTCACCTTTCCGTGATGTTGGGTGCCGGAGTGACCATTTTCGAGGCGATTGTCTTCTTGAAGGATCAGACCCGGAACAAGGTGTTCAGGGCGCGCCTGGATTCGGTTGTCGAGAGTCTGAACAACGGTCAGCCGCTGTCGACGGCCATGAGGAAGTTCCCGGCCATCTTTCCCTCCATTTATGTGAACATCATCCGGGTGGGCGAGGAATCCGGCACCCTCTCCCAGACCATGCAGGACTTGGCGGATCATTTGGAGGAAAGCGAGCAGTTCAAGCGGAGGGTGAAGGGAGCCCTCATTTATCCGAAGATCATTTTGGGGGTCATGGTGACCTTCATGTTCGTCCTGGCCTTGTTCGTGATGCCCCGGATCCTGACGATTTTCACCAGTCTGGGGGCCGAGATTCCGTTGCCCACGCAAATCATCATCCTGATCACAAAGTTCATAAACCAGCATCTGATCCTCATTTTCTCGGTGTTGATTGGAACGGGCGTGGGCATTTGGTTGGCCCTGAAGAATCCCCGGGTGCGAAAGGCGCGGGACATGATGTACATTCGGATGCCGGTGGTGGGTTTCATCATGCTGAATTACAACACGGCCCAGGCGGCCCAGCATTTCGGCACCTTGTTCGCGAGCGGAATCCCCATCATCCGATGTTTGGAGATCACCCAGTCGGTCATGGCCAACCGGGTATTCCAGGATGAGATCGAGTACATGATCGGGCGAATCCGGAACGGCGCCTCGCTGTCGCAGAGTTTCCCTGAAAAATCCCATTTTCCCCCCATGTTCGTCAAAATGATCCGTGTGGGCGAGCGCACCGGCAAACTGCCCCATGTGATCGAATACATGAAGGGCTACTACAAGGGGTTGGTGGACAACGATGTCAAAAATATCACGGCCATTATCGAGCCGGTGATCATGATCCTGCTGGGTTTGATGGTGACCGGCCTCGTGGTCACCGTGATCGGCCCCATCTACAAACTGATCTCCAACGTGGGAAAGAAGGTCTAGGTCGGCATTCCATTGAAATCGGGTGATTTCCGCACAGCTTATCGCTTATCGCTTATCGCTTACCGCTAATATTAGGAAGATCAACGATTAACCATTGCCCATGCGCATCCCATCCACACACAGCAAAGGTTTCACCTTCACCGAAGTGGTCATCGCCATCGCCATTTTCATGATTCTCGCCGGGGTGGGGGTTGGAGCGTATTTCCGCTACTACAACTTCGCCCTGGTGGATATGGATATCAATGGCGCCATCACTTTGGTTTCGAGGGCTCGTTTTCTGGCGCAGAAAAACGCCACCTCGTCGGATTATGGAATCCATCTGGACCCCGCCACCCATACCTTGACCCAATTCCAGGATGCCTACACGCCGGGGGCGCCGGGCAATGTGAGCTTCACGTTGGGGGTGTTGAGGATCACGGATTTGGCTTTGAGCCCGGTCCCCGGAGTCACCGATCAAATTGTGTTTGAGCGATGGACCGGTAAAACGGTCAATGCGGGGACGTTCACCATTGGAAATGACGACTACACATACACATTCAACGTCAATCCTCAGGGCGTGGTTAATTGAAACAGGAACGGGATGGCTTGGTCGTGGGCCGACGCTGAAAAGCATTGGTTTTTTGGCGATGAATGTGTAAAATGGAATTTGGCTACGCAAAAATTTAAATTAAAAAAAGCTTTGTGGGGAAAATTGCATTGGGCTCCAGGCGGGGCCTCGGAAAGCGGGGATCGAGTTTGGTCGAGTTGGTGATTGTGACCGTGCTTTTCGCGATCCTGGTCCCGGCCTCGTTGGAGGTGTTTGTGAGTGGCCGAAAAATCTCCGGCCAGTCCTACATTCAGCATCAAGCGGCCGTTACGTTGGGCGAGGTGGATGATATTTTGCGATACATGAGGGGGATGGATTTCGGCTTGTTGCCGAATGGCGATTTTTTCCTCATCCGAAACCCCGGCACGGGATCGTGGCTGGTCAAAAGCGATTTGCCGGACAAGGACACATTCGAAAGGCATATCATCGTTTCCAGCGCCTTGCGCCACACGGGAACGGGCGATCTTTACATGCCAGGGGACACGGGAACCTCCTACGAGGATCCCGACACCAAAAAGATTGATATCAATATCTTGTGGGCACCCGACTATTTGCCCCTCGATTTGATCTCCCATACCATCTATTTGACAGACTGGACAAAGTCCATCACTTATGCCAGTGGCTAAACTGCCCTATCCAGGGTGCGGTTTTTCAATTATAATTCGGTCAAAGCGGTTTAAAATTTAAATAAAAATGCGATGAAAACAAGATTTGCAAAGCATGCCCACAGGGGAACGACCTTTGTTGAGCTGCTCCTTTACGTGGCCATTTTCCTGGTGCTCACGCCGGTGTTGCTCATGGTCTCGATCAACGCCGTCCGCACCAACCGCATGCACAATGTGGAAAAACAGGTGAACTCGGACAGCCAGTTCATGGTGGAGCGCGTGTACGATTTGGTCAGCCAGGCCAAAAAGGTGGACATGGCCCTGTCGACGTTCGGAACCCCGGACGGCAAATTGGCCATGGTCATGCAGGATGGAGCTTCGGTCATCGTTGAGCGGAATCCCGCATCCAACGCGATCGAGATCACCGAAGGCGGGGTCAAATCCGCCTTGTCCTCCAACGCCATGCGGGTGGACAGCCTTTATTTTGAGAAGATTGCGGATCAGCTGAACGACCCGGAGATCGCCATGGGGGTCAATGTGCGCTTGGCCGTTGCGCCCGCTGAGGAAAACAGCGTGCCTCAGAACTATGTCACCTCGGCCAATCTGGAAAAGGGCGATTTCGACAACGATGGGAGCCCGGATTATGTGGATCGGTTCCCCAGGAACGCGGAATGCGCGGGGGACCAGGATGCCGATGGCGTGTGCGACGAGCTCGACAACGCCGTGGCGGCCTACAACCCCTTCCAGGAGGATTTTGACGCCGATGGCATTGGCGATGTGGTGGATGCCACCCCCTTCGAGGCGACGGCCGATGAATTGGCCACGGGTCACGGTACGCCTCCTGTGCCTGGGTCGACCACTGAGTTGCCGGCGGTGGCGGATACCCAATCCGACAGTTGCAGCGGGGACGATCAGCTCTTGGCGTTCCTCGACAAAAGGCCGCTCCCGAGCAGCTCCCAGCTCAAATCGATTTTGATCGCTTCCTCGCCCCTTTCGCCCACGGTGTTGAACGGGATGATCACGCGCTACGAGGCCAGCCCCTTCATGAACGATTCCCATTTCAGGGAGGTGTTCAGCGCGAACGTGAAGCTCCCAGACGATGTTTACACGAATTTGATGGCGATGACACGATTGTCCAGTTCCAAAAAGAGCCAGATCACCAGCGACCAAAACCATGCGACCCACAACTGGTGGCTCGAGCAGGGGCGCGATCATTCCAAGACGATCCGCTACGATATCTCCCGACCGCAGAATGGAAAAATCAAATTCACGGGCGATCGGAATCTGTTGGGCGAGTACCCCATTCAGATGACCGATGTGTTCACCATGACGGTCACGGGTGGCACGGGTCCGGTTGAGGTGACGACCACCACCTCCGCCAACTCCGCCGTCACCACATTGGCCGGGGTGGGAAGCAAGACCACGGATTCCAATGGTTTCTCGGTGGCGTTCGACAGCATGAATGGCTCCATGGTGGTGCTCAAGGTGAGCAATGTGAGCAATAGCCATCCGCTGCTCTCGGTGGCGTTCTTCTTCGGCAATGACGCGGTGATCAATCACCAATCGGGCCATGAGAGGAGCCCTGAGGAGGAGGATCGGCATGATCGCGATTGGGGCCATGACCGTGATTACTATGAGCACGGAAATGGGTTCCGAACCCATCGCTACGCGTACTACTGCCCAGGTGGCTGCGCCACGCAATGCGGCGATGTGGGAACGGGGGTTTTGACGGGACGGATCTTCACCGACAAGTGCTACCAGCGCAACAACGAGCATCCCGAGCGGGACGACCGCTTCCCGGAATGGTGCTCCAAGTGGTCCACATCGTTGAACGACAACTCCCGCAACCCCGCTTACTTGGGGGGCACCCAGCAAGGCGAGGACACGCTCTATTGGGAAAAGACGTTCAAGACCACGCTCAATCCCGGCCAGCTTGAGAACCTCAAGAGCATCACCGTGGGTGGCGAGGTGGCCTACCAGAGCACGACCCAATTTTTCTGCGACCAATTCCAGCAAAGTTGCCCCATGAACGGAACGCTGGTGGGCGCGCAGAATGTGGAGCTCTACAATTGGCAGACCAATGCGTGGGAAACGGTCGCGGCCATGGCGTTGGATGGAACCAAGAGCGACCAGCAGCAGTTCGAGTTGCTCTACAGCAATGCCGATGTGCTGAAATTCGTGGGAGGGAATTACAACAAGATGATCAAGGCCCGCATGCCGTTCCATTGGAACGGGGTTGCGCCCCAGGGCAAAGCCAGCGCCCCGGCCTTCATGTTGATCGATTACTTCACCCTGCATCTCAAGTGGTAGGTCGATCGCTGGAAGCGAATGGTGAATGAGCGGCGCGTGGCTAGGATTGTGGAAAAGGTCCATCATTCTAGCCACCATTCTGTCCGCAATCCGAAATAAATTGTGGTTCAAAGGCCCTGATTAAAATCATGAGAAATTCCATTGAATCAACGCATCGGCCACAGGGATTCATCGCGATTCTCAGCTTGCTGATTGTCGCCACGGTAACGATGTTCTTCGCGATCGCCATGCTGATGGACGGCGTTTCCAATGCCGCGTTGTCGCTCAACAGCATCTACACCGAGGATGCCCGGATCAATGTGCACACGTGCATCGAAGATGTGCTGTATCGGTTGAGGCTGGAGCAGCAATTCAATCAGAATCTTAACTACACGATTTCAGAGGGGAACACGTGTTCGACCACCATGACCTGGTTTGCGCCCAGCCAAGTGGCCCCGGGCACGGTTGAGCGATTGGTGAACGTGGACGTGGTGGGAACCAGCCACAATTTCACGCGGCATTTTCGGTACGACCTGCGCGTGACCCGCTACACGGTCAACAATCCGGACGGAACCTATGGGTATACGAACACGGTCGACTACATCGCCGTGAGCGAATTGGCCAGTTGAAATCTTAAATCTGAAATCTGAAATCTGCATTGAAGAGCACCCTCGGTTTGGACATCTCGGACTCCGCATTGGCGGTGGTGGAAATGGGCGTGGGAAAAAAGGGGTTGGAAGTGGTGAACCGCAGTCGTGTCGAATTGGAGCCGGAAGTGGTCGAGGACGATTCCATTGTGCTGAACCCGGAGGCGTTCAAGGAGGCGATTGAGAGGCTGCTCAAGAAGGGGTCGACCGGGCCAATCGAATCGCGCAACGTGATCATTGCGTTGCCGGAGGGCAAGACGTTTTCGCACCGGCTCGGGTTGCCCGTGGGCCATGCCTATGATGAGGCGTCGATACTTGAAGCGGCCAAGAACTATATTCCCATCGAGTTGAGCGATGCGGTGGTGGATTACAGGTTGCTTCCAAGCAAGGAGGCGGAAAAGATTGTGTTTTTCGATGTCACCGCCGCGCAAAAAAACGTGGTCGAGGCCTTGGTTTCGATTCTATCGGAGGCGGGTTTGAATGTCGTGGCCGTGGATAGCGCCAAGGATGCCTTGGTCCGCTCCTGCCTGTATTCGGGGCCGAAGCCGGACCCCCAATTGAAGGAGGGGGATTTGCTCACAGTCAGCGTTGAGGAGAAGGGGTCCTATTTCAACATCCGCACCCAATCCGGCGAGACGCATACGCTGGATTCCTCGATTGGGTGCAAGCGTTTGGTGGAAAAGGCGAAAGCGGCCTTGTCGATTCCCACCTTCTCCGAGGCTCGGGGGCGGTTTGGGTCCGCGGACTCAAAGTCGGCTTTCGCCTTGCGCGAAGCCATTCAGGAGGAGTTGAGGGGATTGGCCCGAAGGGCGATGGAATTGGTCACCATTGTGGGCGGCCAGGAGGAGATCAAAATCAGGAAAATCAAGATTGTGGGGGGATGCTCCTTTGTTCCCGGCCTCGACGGGGTTTTGAAAGAGGTGTTTCCCGAAGCGGAGGTGGCCTTTGGCATCGCGGGTTTTGGCATGGCGGATTCCACGTGCGAGTACGCCAAGGCGATCGGGCTTGCGTTGCGGACGGTGGCGCCCCAAGAGCATGAGCAAGCGGTCAACCTGCTCACCCGGTCCCGCAGGGATGCGGTGGATCTCAATTTGTGGAAACCTCGAATCCTCAAGGCGATGCTTGGAATCGCCGCAGGCTTGATGGTCTTGTCGGTCCTATCCGGTTACGGGTGGATGACGAGCCGTCTCGGGGTCAGGATCGCGCGGCAGGAGCTCGCGGTGTCCGTTGAGAAGATCCAAAACCCTTATCTGAACCAATTGGCCCAGGCGTCCCAGCAAAAGAGCCGATTGGAGGGTGAGATGAGCACGATCCTGAAGGATTCCCTGCCCATGAGCC
>JACRIF010000030.1 GCA_016220125.1 Candidatus Peregrinibacteria bacterium | reverse complement strand
TCGTGGATGGCAGAGCTTCCGCCGCCCCGCTGGTGCCCACCTCCGAGCAACCGTTGGCCATCGTGCCGCCGGTGGTTGAATGACGATCCACTTTCGCGATTTCAGGCCCTAAAGGTTTTGGTCAGCTTATCGGTCTGATCCGCCCGTTTTTGACGGAACTCCTTGATCACCTCCTGATCGTTGTCCACGAAGATGCTGTGGAGCAATTGGACCGCGCGGGCTCTATCCTGTTGGTCGATGAGATAGTTGATACGGGTTTGCATGGTGCCATGCACCACCGAGGCGATATTGATGCCGAAGGCCGAGAACACGCCCGAGATATTGGCCAGGATTCCCACCTGGTCGTGCAACTCTTTCCCGATGACGGAAATGGAAGCGAATCGCCCTTTGTCCCATCGCGGGGTTTCGCTGACCGTGTAGCGCTCGCCCTTCACTTCGATTTCCTTGAATTCGGCGAGCAGGTCGCGGAGTTTGGTGCGGTACACCTCCCGATCCGACTCGTCCTGGGGCATGGGGATGCTGAACGAGATGCCGGTGCCCTCGGTGAAAATGCCATCCATGCTCACGCCATATTTGGCGAAGATCTGGGTGATGGCGGACGCGAAACCGTCCTCGTCGGCCATTTCGGGGATATTGATAGTAATGGTGTCGATGTGCGGATTGCTCACAATCGTCTTGAACGCATGGTGGGTGACCACCTCGCTTCGGGTCACATTGGTTCCGATGTCCGATTCGGACTTGTGGATGTTGCGGATCTGCAGATCGAGCCCGTGCTGCAAGGCCCGCGACAAGGCCCTCACGTTGATCAGTCCGCTTCCGGCGGCGGCGTTCTCCAACGCCTCGCGAATCGAAACATCCCGATGCAGGACCGGTTTGTTTTTATCGGCGGCCAAATCTTTCGGATTGGCCGTAAACACCCCATCCACATCCTTCCAGAACCGGATGGCCTTCACTTCCTCGCCCTTGTCCTGAAGCGCGATTGCCGTATCGACCGCGGTGATGTCGCTATACCCACGCCCCTCGTCGATCGCGATCCCGCGCGGAGTTCCGCCAATGTGGCCACCGAGCACGCGGACAATATTCGTTCGCGTTTCCGTGGATAGGGCCTGCCTCAGCCCCTCCTGAATCCCCCGTTCCATCTTTCGGTTCGAGACGACTCCATTGCCCATGGTCGCGGAATCGCATTGAACCTTGTCGAAAAACCGAACCCCCCTTTCTTCCTGCCCCAAATAAAGCTCCAACAATTTTCCAGCCATATTCTCGCCGAAACCGATGACCTGGTCGCGGATCGAGAAGGAACCCGTGACGGGCATTAGGATTTTGGAGGCTTGCTTGTGGGCCATCAACGATTGGGTCAAGGTGCCCAACGCCTCTTGGACCGTATCCAGAGCCCCCTTTTTATGCCTCTCATTGAAGAACTGCTCGACGATGCTCCGATGAATCTTGGCCGTGTCGCCGAAAGCTTTGGCGATATCATCCTCAGAATAATCCTTTCCGCTGAGCTCATCCATCGCCTTGATCAAGGTGTTGGTGACTCCTTCGAAAGCGGAGACGACGAGCACAATATTCTCGCCCCGGCGCTCCAACACGTCGACCAGTTTGCGAACCTGGCCCAACTGGGACATGTTTTTTCCGCCGATCTTGTTCACGGTGGTGGGGGAAACGGTTTCTTTGGCCATGGGACTGAATTAAAATTCAACTTTTTTCAAATGACCCACACTCACGAGCGGATCGAGAGAGGTTATCCTATTACAGACCCCCATTTGCGTCAATTTCCCCACATGTGAATCTCAAAATTCAAACCGCCTCAATCCTAAACCCCCGTCATTCCCCTGCAGAGGGGAATCTGCCGACTGGCTATTCCGAGGGCGCCGATCATTCGCATCGAATAGGCAGATTCCCGCCTACGCGGGAATGACAAAAAGCGCTAGAAATTCACGTTCCAACCTACTTCTGAAACACTGACGCCCGGAAATCCGCGGTCACGGCGAGCTCTTGCTTTTCCGCGAGGATCGCCCTTTTTTCCTCGCCCAGGCTCCAAAAATAGGGAGTCATTCCCACCAAGCTTGCGATGTCTTGTTGCGTCTTCAAATGCATCGGATAGCTCAGCTCGCTTGTATCAATGGGCTGGCGATTGAGATTCGCGGACAAATTGGAGGGATTCCCCTGCAATTCGACCTTGTCGTACAACAAGGCTGCCAGCTCCCTCAAATGGTTGGGCCCAGGGCGCACCACGATGATTTTCCCCTCAGGCCTGAGAACCCTCATCAGCTCGTTCGAATCGAATGGGGAGAAAATGGAGACAATGACATTCACGGATGCGTTCAGGTAGGGCAACTGGTAACTGTTCCCGACGCAAAATTGGATTTTGGGATCCCGCTTAGCCGCCTTTTGAATGGCGGATTTCGAGACATCGACCCCGAAGCACTGGAAACGGCTTTCGACATCGGATTTTTCCAAAAAACGCTGGAGCCTTTCCGTGTAATACCCCTCGCCACACCCCACATCCACCACATTGAAACCCCCTCGGCGATCCGAGGAGCCCTTCATGACTTTGAGGATCATCTCATTCACATGATCTGATAAGCGATCGTAATACCCTTGGCCCAAAAAATGGGTCCGACTTTCGACCATGGCCTTGCTATCCCCCGGATCCTTGGTTCGCTTCTGATTGGCCAGAATCAAGTTCACATACCCCTGGGACGCGATGTCGTAGGAATGTTTTTTTTCGCAACTCAAAACTTTCCCCTCCTTTGATAATTTCTGGCCGCAGACGGGACATTCCTCTATCGTGTAGACAAGGAGCTTCGACTTCTTGTCAGCCGCGGGGACTGAGCTCATCATTGCGCTACGCCCAGCGAGTTCCCGATCCCTGCCAGCAAGATTTCGTCGCCCTCCTTCGTCTTCTCCTCGGA
>JACRIF010000029.1 GCA_016220125.1 Candidatus Peregrinibacteria bacterium | reverse complement strand
TGATTAATTTCTATTTTATTATATAATATCATATTCTTATTCTGATTACAATACATAAAAACAATTCAAACCCCTCAGAAAGACCCGTCCACAAAAAAGCCCCGGCCACGCCCAAAAAGCTGCGAGCCTGGAGGCGGACTTCGCCTATTCAAGTTTTTAAATAGCAGTGCTCGCACACGGCCGTGTAATCCTGCGCGCCGCCAACTTGGACCACATCCTTGCCCTCGGTGAGCCTTTTGGTGAACAACGCGTTCTCGCCGCAGTATTTGCAAACCGCCTTCAATTTGACCACCTCGTCCGCGATGGCCAGCAGATCGCCGATCTCCCCGAAGGGCTCCCGGCGGAAATCCATATCCAATCCCGCGACAATCACCCGGATTCCCCGATCCCTGAGTTGGGCGCACACCTCGACCATTTTTCCGGGGATGAACTGCACCTCATCGATCGCAACCACATGAACCTGACCCCATTCGCCTTCCACCCTCTTTTGAAGATCCTCGGCATTTTCCACCATCTGACTGCTCATCTGAACATTGTCGTGGGTCACCGCGTTCTCAGCGGAATAACGCGTGTCGATGCTCGGTTTGTAGATCCTGACATTCAATTGCGCGATCTTCGACAATCGCGCCCTGCGAAGAAGCTCCGTGGTCTTCCCGCAGAACATGGGGCCCACAATGCATTCGATGGAGCCGAAATTGCGCTTGTGGTAGGCGTTGCTCTTGAAGTGCATGGGGAATGCTTAATCCACGTCAAACTACCACACGCCCGACTTGAGGCGCAAATGGACGACTGAACCTTTGTGAGTTTGAGTTTCAGTTCAACTTTTAATTATTCCCCGTCCGCGCACTGGGTGCTGGCCGCGGCCGCAAGCGTGTTGGTGCCCGTGTAGGTGCCGGCCATCTGCGCGCTTGGCATCTGGAGCTTCCAGTACAGATTCTCGTCCGAGCCGACTCCGCTCGCATGGGCAGCGCGTACGGCCACATTGCGATCGGCGCAACCCGCGGCCTTGGTGGTGGCGCCCGCGGCGCTCGAAACCAAGGTGTTGCCCGTGGTCGAGTAGTCGAAAACCGATGAAGTGTTGTGCCACTTCTGCTGCGCAAGCGAAATGGTCGCCCCACCGCCTGTGCGCGCCATGTCGCTTCCCTGAATCAACACATCCAGGACTTGGTTGCCCACATTCTGCAATGCAATGGCCACACCGCTTGAAGTGGTGCCCAACGTGAGCGCACCATAGGCGATGGCCGTCTCAGGAATACTGATCGCCTGCAAGGCTCCCACCGCGATGGCGTTGGAGTCGGTCAAATTCGTGACCGCCCCCTGCCCATCGGCCGGATTGGCGTGCATCTTCCAACTGGAGGAAGCGTTGGCGTTGAACCAGACGGTGAAATCACAGGTGTACGTAAGATTCACGCCCGAAGGAACACCCGGCGTGCAACTCACGCCCGAATAGCAATTGGCATCGCTGGCCGAGCAGGTGCCAGAAGCCAGCGAAATGGCCGCGCTGTCGTAGAGCACCGCGCCCGTGGAAACAAGATCGGAACCGCCGTTGTTGTCGCTCACCACCACGGTGTAGGACTTGGCGGTGGAAGTACCGGCGGCCAATGTGATAGCGGTGGTGGAGTATTGGTTGCTGGAAGTGATCGTGGGCGCCACGTCGGTGACCGAGTAGGATTGGGTGGAGGCGCCGTTGCCAACGAATGCATGGGAATCGACCACGAAAATCTCCACATTGGTGGATCCGTGAGCCGTGGGGATGGGTGCCAGCGTGGCACTTGAACAGCTTACTGCGCCAGGCGCAGTGGCGGCCACGTGACAGATCTCGGTTCCCGAACAGGCGGATCCGTTGAACGTGTTGCCCGAGGGGCAGACGTACAGCGCGACCGTGTCTCCGACATCCGCATCAGCCGTGGTCGCCGAAAACTTCACGGTGTCGCCCGGCTCGATGGTTCCGCCCGTGGCGTCGGTGGCGGAATAGGCGGAATACGAGGGGCGATGGTTCACCACGAACGGGGAGCCGTTGTTGCCGGAGCCCTGCGTCATGGGCGAACAACTGGCCACCGAGGCGACCTTATCGCATGCGAAGGCGTACCACGGGTTGGACTCGGCATCGCCAACCAGGGTTGTGTAAGCAACAGTTGCCTGCGTCGCATCGGCTGTGGTCGCGCTGATGGCCCATGACCCGCCGTCGCACGTGGGGGCGGCATCATTGCCCGCGGTCACGGCGTTCGTCTTGCAGACCGCCAGGTACCACAGACGAGCCGAGGGCGCATTGTAGGTGCCGGTGAACGTGACATTGGACCCCACATTGGTGGGGGTGGTGGCGGAAGATCCGCCATCCGAAACGTCGGCGGTGAAACCGAGGATCTCGACTGAGTTGGAGGTCGATGCGGAGCTTTCCACGCCGTAGGTGTCGGCGCAAGTCAAGTTCGAGGACCAGAGGTCGCCGATGGCGGTTTCGGCATTATTGAAATTTTGGAAATTGGGCTTGCCAGCATTGTAGTGATTGGAAATTTCTGTGGCAGAAAGGGTTCGATTATAGACACGAGGCTCATCAATGATTCCATCGAAAAAAATACTGCCGGTCTGAGAGCCAATGGTCAGATTATAATTGCTCACCACATTCGACAACGTTGTGGGCGAAATGGCCTCATAGCTCCCATTGACGTAGAGCCTTGCGTTCGACCCGTCGTAGGTGCCTACCACGTGGTACCAATTCCCAGGACTAAGGGAGGTTGTTGAAACACCCGCGTTGTTCCAATTCCCCTGAGAGGCCAACTCAAGCTTGGTGTCATTCCTGATATTAAGCCACCAACCGGATTGCCCCACGGCATGCTTCGCCATGACAATCCTCTCCCCCGTCACAGCATCAGGATGGATCCATGCCTCGACTGAGAAGGGATTGATGCCATCGATAAAATCAAAAGAAGCGTCATTCGTGTCGATAAAATCATTCGTTCCATCGAAGTTGTAGCACCCCCCCGAATTGTTGCCGCAGGTCGCCGCATTCTGCCATGTGGGAACAAAAGTGGCGTTCCCCCCGCCCAAGGTTCCGTTATTCGCGTATGAACTGTAATCCAACACGGCGCCAGCCGTCGTGGCGGTGACGTTTTTGTTGAACGACATATTCAGCACCGCGGCCGAGGTTCCGTTCTTGCGCCAATCGACCGAGCAAACCAGCGCGTCTGAATCGAGATCAACCAAAGTTCGGGCGCCCACGCCCAAGTCGTGCAAGTCATAGGCGTAGGAATCGCTGCTGTAGAGGTTTTTGATCTCGATGGCGGAAAGGGCGCGACTGTAAATGTGCACCTCGTCGATGATGCCATTTGTAAAATAACTCGTCCCATCAAAGAGGGAACCTATGGCATTTCCGCGACTAAAAAAATCAAAATTTGGCGAACCCCTGGACTGTGAATTGGTCTGAGTGCCGTTAATGAAAATCCGGTGGGTCGAACCATCCCATGTCACCACCACATTGGTCCATGCCCCTGTCGCAATGCTTCAGCCATTCATAAAACTGTTGTTTACGGAGTTCAAATTGGCACACCAATTCCCAGCGGGGCATAGGCCAGTCGCCTGGCCAACCCACACAACACCCTCGAGATTGATTGGCAAAAAATCGGAAGCGATGGAATTGACGTAGACCCAAAGACTCACCGACCCGCTGGCAAGTTGCGCATTGGTGAAAATATCGTTTCCCAGGGAAACCGTATCATTCACCCCGTCGAATCGAACGCCTCCGCCAATGGCCCCCTCTTGTGTCCATGTGGGGCAGGCACCACCAGAGCATGTACCGTTATGATTGGAGGTTTTATCCACGAAGCTCGTTGTCCCAGTGCCGTCCTCGAATTGCCAGTATCCCACGGAATTGGCATCCAAAAACGCATGGGCGCGAGTCGAGGGTGTGGATTGGGTGGGAATATGGTTCACCACAAACGGCGAACCGACATCGCCCGACCCCTGACTTGTGGATGAGCAAGAACCGCCACCCACCACCTTGTCGCAGACAAACGCGTACCACACGTTCGCGGTCGCATCCGGAGTGGAAGTGAGGTAGGTCACCGAGGCTCCAACACCCGTATTGGTCGCTGTGCTGATCGCCCAACTACCCCCCGGGCAAGTGGGTGCGACGTTATCACCGGCTCCAATGGCATTGGTTTTGCATATCGCCAAATAGTACTGCTCGCCGTTCGCATCCGTGGCCGTGGCCGTGAAGGTGACATTATTGCCCGCTGTGGTCGGGGTTGCAACGGACGAACCGCCGTCCGAAGGACCCGCCGTGAAAGCAGGAGCCTGGTTCTGGATGGAGCTTGAGGTGGGAAGCAGCGCGGCCAACGAACCCTGAATCCCCACGCAAAAGAGCGCGCCCAGAACTATGGTGACGAAGCCGATGGACAACGAAATTCCTTTTTTCATTCCACTTGTTTTTTGGTTTCCTAAAAATTTTACTAGACCAGAGGAAAAAAGACAAACAAAAAATCCCTCTCGGCCAAGGCCTTGAGGGATTTTTGAATTTTTAACACAAACCTTATTTCACCTCCTTGATCTCGAGGCTCATGAAATCCTGGCGATGGCCCTGGGTGCGCACGTAGCGCTTCTTGGCCTTTTTCTTGAACACGCGGATTTTTTCGCCACGGCCGCTCTCTTTGATCTCGAACGCAACGGAGGCGCCCTTCACGTAGGGCTCGCCGATTTGGGTGTTTTCA
>JACRIF010000002.1 GCA_016220125.1 Candidatus Peregrinibacteria bacterium | reverse complement strand
TTTCGCCTATTTATACACAACCTTGAGCAAGGACAAGCGACGGATCATTTTCGCCAGCTACAACCAGACGATCAAAGATATTTTGGGACTCGTGGGGCTGGACAAACTGGTGGAGTCGCAAGCCACCATGGATGACGCCATCGAGGCGGCGTATGTGATGACGAACCCGGCACAATAAATAGTTAAGAGTTACGAATTACGAGTTTAAAGTTAAGAAATCCAATTTAATGCAATTCCTCCGAGATAGTCTCACCAAAAAGGCAATATTCCTCTTCACCACCCTCATGACCGCACTGGTCATCGTGGCGGTCGTGCTGTTCCGCAAAGGAGTGGTTTCCGTGCCTGTCAGCGTGTTCGCCGGAACGATTCTGGGCGTTTTGATTCTCCTTTTATTGGTTTTTTTGCTGGATGTCATGTCGCCCTTGGGCCGCGTGGCCCGGGAAGTCCGGAATCTGCTCGGTGGCAAAAATTACCAGCGCGTTCCGCCGACCACCATCGACGAGATCGGCATGTTCACCCATTTTTTCAATGAAATCACGCGCGACCTGGAAAAGATCTCCTACGATGTGCGCGAACGCCGCCGCATGACTTCGGAGCTCGACATCGCGGCCCAGATCCAGCGCGACGTTTTGCCCAAAACCGCGCCCGAGTCGCCTGGGCTCGACATTGTGGCCAAGACCCGCGCGGCCGCCGAGATCGGAGGAGACAGTTTCGACTTTTTGAAGACCGCGGACGGCAAGCAGACCATCATGTACATCGGCGACGTGACAGGCCATGGCGTGCCCTCGGGCATCATCATGATGATGGTGAACACCATCATCCGCTCCATGCTTTCCATGGGCGTTTCAAGTTCGAAAGATTTGGTGGTTTCCACCAACGCCTTGCTGGCCCCCAAAATCAGCTCCCGCCTGTTCATGACCATGGTCATGCTGCGTTGGGACGCCGAGCACCAGAAAATGTTCTACACGGGTGCCGGGCACGAGCACATTTTGGTCTATCGCCAGAAAACCGAAAAGGTCGAGGCCATCCGCTCCGGTGGCATCGCGCTCGGCATGATCCCCAACAACGCCATGATCGCCCAGGAAAAGGAGATTCCGCTGGAAGTCGGCTACGCCATCTGCCTTTACAGCGACGGACTCACCGAGGCCAAGAACAAGACGGGTGAAATGTACACGCTGGAACGCATGGTCCAGTCGCTTCAAAAAAACGGCTATTACCCCAGCGCGGAAAGCATCTTCGACCATGTGTCCAAAGACTTCAGCGCCTTTGTGCAGGAGTATGTGCAAATCGACGACTGCACCATGATCGTGATCAAGCTCACAGGCAAGGATGCCGGCGCCAAGATGAAAATGGCCATCAACGACGAGCGAACCCGCACCGCCACGGCGAGCAAGATTTGGGATTGGGGAACGTAATGAACCCTCCTGTCCTCCCTTGAATCAAGGGAGGAATGTTTTTGTTTGTTTTTTTGGGGGGGCTCCGATGTCCATCGGAGGGGCGTCTCCCCTTGAATCAAGGGGAGGGAGAGAGGTTCCTGGGATGGGATTGTCTGCTCTTTAGCAGGCCTTTTAGCCGTTCAACCACCCCTTCCAAATTTTCATAGATCTCAAGGTTTGAGATTCGAACGGTTTTCATGTCGAAGGCTTGCATGTATTTGTCTCGTTTTCTGTCCCGTTCTTGAGCGTTTTTTTCCTTGTGCGATTCACCATCGACCTCAATAGCCAGCCGAAATGTTGGGCAATAGAAATCGAGACTGTATTGGCCGACCCCATATTGCCGGAAAAATCGGCATCCCATTTTATCGCCCCTGACTTCTGCCCATAGCAAATGCTCCGCCTTGGGCATGTGGGTTCTTAGTGTACGTCGCCACTGTTTTGTGCCGACCAGATTAAACGGTTTTCGGTCAGGATTCAAAAAAGTCATTTTAGATTCAAATATATTCAAAATAGAAGAGTGATTATATCATATTTCGACAATGGCATACAGCATGGTATCTCGTTCATCCACACCCCTCCCTGCTCCAGACCTCCGGGAACCCTCCTAGCCTCCCTTGAGTCAAGGGAGGGATTTTTTGTTTTTTGTTTTACTTTCACCTCCGAATTTGAGAAAATATCGGTACTTTCAAAATAAAAAAATCATCATGGAATTGTTCAAGATCAAAAAAACTTTGATGCCCAGACGCGGTTTCTCCCTCGTCGAGCTCTTGGTCGTTGTCACGATCGTGGGCATTTTGGGAGCGGTCTCGTTTGTCGCCATCCAGCGCACCAAGACCCGGAGCATGAACGAGCGGATGCTCGACGATTTGGTCGCCATCGCCAATTCCCTCGAGGACTACCGCCAGGACCACCAAGGTTCCTTCCCCATTCCCACCACCGCCAACAACCAGAACGTCCTTTGCTTCTACGCCGATGCCACGTACGCCGATTGCGAGGATGCGGATGTGTCCTTCATCCAAGGCATGATCGACAATAATTTGCTCACCAAGCGCTACCTGCGCGAGGTGCCCACCGACCCGCGCACGGGCAGCCGGTATGTGTACGGTGTTTCGCAGGATGGGAAATTCTATCAAGTCGCCGGATTGTACGAGGCGAGCGCCGGTTTCGAGGCCCGCACTGTGGGCAATTTGGCCAAAGGATTCGAACTTCCGAGCTTGATCCGCGCCTACGACGGCCCGAATTTTGTGGTGGATGGCGAAACCAATCTGCCCTACCCTGCGGATCGCTTGGCCCTGACAGGCACTTTGGACAACAAGAGCGGCGATGTGAAGGTGGGCACGACCCAGGCGAATGCGGTGTCCGTCAACAACGGCAAGGTTGTTCACCAGGGGGACACTATTTTCACAGGCGCGGATGGTTCCGCGGATTTGTATCTGTCCGACGGCTCCACGGTTCATATCGATCCGCTGACCGAGATGGAGCTCAAGAGTTTGGCCACGGACAAAAACGATTCCCAGGGCACGGTCACCAAGATCCTGCTCAAGCTCAATTTAGGAAAAATTTGGAGCAAGGTGGCCCGTCTGGCCTCGGCCTCCGAGTTCCGCGTCGAGACCAGCTCCTCCATCGCCGGTGTGCGCGGAACGTAGTTTAGTATTTCCATCCCCTGGGAGGTGAAAGTGAAATCCGGCAAGGTGTGGGGAGGCAAAAAGGCGGATTTGGCCGCCAGCCTCGGAATCCAGAACTTGGATGTTGAAGACACGCCCCCCGAAGTGGTGTTTTCGATGCCGAAACCCGATATTTCCAGCCCCTTGATCTACACCGATCCCACGACAGTGGCTCAGCCCAGCGACTACGCCCCCTACTACGCCTCGATCGCGCTTACCTCCAATCACCGCCCCCACATCCTTTCTGTGGCACCGGGAGCTCAGGGTCATAGCGTGACCGTTCGGAACGTGAACTTTTTCGCCAACCAGATCAACGAGCGTTTGAACATCACGGATCCCGCTATGATGCGCCATGTGCGCGTCACGCGCCTGGCGGTCTACGATGCCACCACGATCGAAAACGCCAATCCGACCTTGATCACGGCCACAGGCGATATTTCCGCCCAGCAGTCTGGCATCTACACCCTGAATATCTCGTCTCCGCTTTCCCTCGCGCTCCGATTCGAGCTTTGCTCCAACCATCCCCTCCCGGCGGATGCCTGCACTTTGGTCCGCGCCTCTTCCGTGGCGACCCTGCCCGCCCTCACCCCCAGCACCAACCTGACCGAGGCCCAGCTTTACCCCAACCTTTCCCCCGCGGCCGAAGGCTTACAGATCTCGGCTCCGGACACGGTGGCGCTTGCAACCGCTGGCTCCGCCCAGAATTTCCCTGTGTCGATCAGCGGTGGACAGAATCCAAATCTCACCGTGGATGCGTCCTCCAGCTCGGATTGCAGTCCCGCGAACAACACCCTCGTCACCTTCACCCGAGCGGGCACCTGCGTGCTCACCGTGACCGCCACCCTTTCCAATGGCGCCTCGGCCACCGCCGCGAAAACAGTGACTGTTTTGCCTGCCACTGCCGTGCTTTCATTGGGACAACCTGTTTATTCCGATGTGGGGGCAAAACGTTACGTCACTCTCCCATGGTCCGCGAACAATCCCCCCTTGGGTGCGCGTTTTGCCTCAAAATTGAACAGTTCCACCCAGCAAACCGTTCCCTCCCCGATGAAATTCGAGGTTTCCCCAGGCACCCAATACGTTGCCTGGCTCATCATGTACCGCGACACGAGTGGCAACGGCGGATACAATGCGGGCGTGGACGAGGAGCTGGAAACCGCGAACGTCCAATTCACGGTTCCTTCCGGCTCTACCCCTTCGGCCGATTTCACGATCAGCCCCTCTGTTCCCACGCCGGTTTCGGGAAGCGCACGGACTACCTTCGTCTTCTCGGCGCCTTCGGTGCCCGTCGCCATCGACACAAATCTCTACGACTATGTTTGGGCGGGCGCGATTCCCTCCTCCCAAGCCCCCGAAAATGCGAGCCTGGAGCTTGAAGTGCTCCAACCGGGTGGCACCGCCACCGGCACCGTCACCCTCACCATCCGCGACAAGTCGACCCGCAACGTGCTTTCGACTCTGACCAAAAGCGTGTCGGTGAACAGGCTTTCAGAGGTTACTCAAATTGTTTATAAAAGCTCGTTGGGGAACGAGATGGCAAGCGCCAATCCCGAGACGGTTCAAAAGCCCGGAACACTGGATATCAATCCCAACTACACCCTGCACATAAAGGCTTTGAACGGCGTAACCTTAGCCTCCACCATCCCCATTTCCTCACCCGCCTGCATCTACACAATTGATCCCAACATCACGGGCAGCTCCTTGTCCGTTAGTGGCCATTACGACACGGCGAACAGCACACTTGAGGGGACTGACATTTTGAACTGCCGCCTGACCCAACCCCCTGCGGGCTATGCCCTGCCGTCAGCCTCTCCAATTGCCAGCTTATGGGTTGCTGTCACGGCACCCGCTCCAGTTCAAGCCGTGGCGCAATGCGGAAACGGAATCATCGAAGGACAGGAGGCATGCGATGATGGAACCAACAACGAAACTGGATGCGCCCTGGGATGTGGAAGCGTGGCT
>JACRIF010000028.1 GCA_016220125.1 Candidatus Peregrinibacteria bacterium | reverse complement strand
ATTGAGCGACCACGCCAACGCTTGTCGGATGGTGACGGGGCCTCGATTCTCGCCATCGTAATTCTCGGGCTTGTACCAACCGCTGAAGGCCATCTCGACATCGTAAAGCACGGTGCTGGGGGCGTAGCCCTGAAGGAAGGCAGCCGCATAGACGATGGGCTTGAAGGAGGAGCCGGGAAGGCGCGAGCGCAAGGCGATGTTCACCTTGCCGTCGATCTCCTCGTTCCAGTAGTCCTTCGATCCGACCATGGCCAAAATCTGGCCAGTGTCGGGATCCATGGAGACCAAGCTGGCGTTGCTGGCCTTGTATTTATCAAGATTGAGTTTCTCGTGGTCGGCCACGGCTTTTTCCGCCGCCGCCTGGAGCTTGGGATCAATGGTCGTGGTGATTTTGAGTCCGCCCTTCTCGACCGTGTCCTTGCCGTATTTCTCCTCAAGGAATTGCCGCACATACATGACAAAATGCGGAGCCACGATTTCCTCGCGGAACGGTTTGAATTCCTTGGAATTGGCCTCGACGAGGGCCGATTTGACCTGCTCGTCGTTGATGTAGCCAAGCTCCCTCATGCGGCCGAGAACGAAGTCGACGCGCCCCTTCACATAGATCGATCGTTGGGACTCGCCTTCCCCGAACGTGTAGGTTTTCCCCAGCAAGCCCTTGCTGATGAAATCGGGATTGACGTCGACCAACTCCTGCTCGGTCTTGATGCCGCTTTTCAAAATGTCGTCTCCGCTCAAGTTGATGGTGGCGTAGCGGTTGGCGCCATAGGGGCTGTAATAGCTGGGCGCCTTGGGGATGGAGGCCAAAATGGCCCCCTCGGCCAAGGTCAGGTCTTTCGAGGATTTCCCGAAAAAAGTCTCGGCCGCGCGCTCGATCCCGTAAATGCTGGAACCGTAGGGAATGCGGTTCAGGTACATGCCGAGGATCTCGTCTTTGGTGTAGGAACTTTCGAGTTTGAGCGCCAACAGGATTTCCTTCAGTTTCCGGCTGTAGGTTCGCTCGGAGGAAAGATAGGCATTCTTGATGAATTGCTGGGTGATGGTGGAGCCTCCGCGAGCCGTGGGGCAGAGGCGAACCTCATGGCACACCGCCATCAGGATCGCGCCAAAATCAACGCCGCCATGCTTGTAGAAACCATCGTCCTCAATGGCCAGCGAGGCGGAGATGGCGGACGGGGAGATGTTTTTAAGCTCCACGTTTTTTCGGTTCTCCTCGCCGTGGATGACATACAGCGGGTTGCCCTCGCGGTCGAAGATGGTGCTGGATTGCGCCGCCGCGATTCCCTTGAGATCCCGGACATCCGGAAGGGTGGGGTAAACCACCAGCAACACAAAAAGAATCGCGATCAGGATGAGGCTTCCCGCCACGAACGCAGCCCACTTCAACCCCTTCAAAAGCAGGCGCGTGTTGTCCGGCCCCAATTTTTCCTTCAAATGGGGATGGATGCTTTTGACTCGGAGCCACAATTTGGACATCTCGTGTTTGACCATCATGGACAATTATACACCAGTTTTTGACTCTAAAGCCTGAATTGGAATACGAAATCAGAAATCAGAAATGTTTATGCCTTCGGTTTCTCCAAAATCAATTTCCGGATGTTCTCCTCCAGCACCATCGGCCAGTTGAAACCCAATTCCTTGAGGTCGATCTTCAGCTTGTCTCCGCTGATGATCCATTTGGGGTTGTATTTGAGCAGGTTCACGATCGGCTCGGCGGTGACGGAATTGCTCACCTGGAGGACAATCTGCTTGCCCGCGGAACCCAGGGTCACGGCCTTCACGGCGACAATGCCGGCCAATTTGGCCAAAATCTTGATCTCCAAAACCTTGAACAGGTTGCCCACCTGCTTGGGGAACTGGCCGTATTCGGCCACCAGGTCCTCGCGGAACTCCTCGAGCAAGGCCAAACTGTCGACCGAGGAAAGTTTCTGGTACACGTTGATCTTGTCCTTGGTATCGGGGATGTATTTGTCGGGGATGTAGGCCTCGAGCGGCAATTCGATGACCACATCGATCTTCTTCTCCTCGTCGGTGATGCTGCGGCCCGCCTCGAGCTCCTCGATCGTTTTGTTGAGCATGCGGAGGAAGTGGTTCACGCCGACCACATGGATGGAGCCGTGCTGGCCCACCCCCAAAATATCGCCCGCCCCGCGAATTTCAAGATCGCGCATGGCGATCTGGAATCCGGCACCCAGTTCCGAGGCGTCCACGATGGCGCGCAACCGTTTCTTGGCGTCTAGCCGGAGCATGCGGGCCTGGTACAGGAAATAGGCGAACGCCTGCGTCTTGCTGCGCCCGATGCGTCCGCGAAGCTGATACAACTGGGCCAACCCGAAGTTTTCGGCATCGTCCACGATCAAGGTGTTGGCGTTGGGCAAATCGATTCCGTTCTCGATGATGGTGGAGGAGACGAGCACGTCGAATTTCTTCTCCTTGAACTGTAAAATCCGCTCTTCCAAATCCGTCGGTTGCAACTGGCCGTGCGCCACGATGAAGCGGACGGTGGGCATCATCTTCCTCAATTTTTCGGCGATGCTTTCGATGGTTTCGACCCGATTGTGCAAAAAGTAGATCTGGCCGTCGCGCTCGATTTCCTTTTTGATCGCCTCCACGATCAGGTGGTCGCTGTAGCGGCGCACCTCGGTGATGATGGGCAAACGACCGGGGGGCGGAGTGGTGATGACGGAAATATCGCGGATCTTGTTGAGCGACAAATTCAGGGTTCGGGGGATCGGCGTGGCGGTCAGGGTCAAAATGTCGATCTGGTTTCGGATTTTCTTGAAAACCTCTTTCTGCTTCACACCGAATCGTTGCTCTTCGTCGATGATCACCAAACCCAAGTTCAAAAATTCCACATCGGGCTGGAAGAGGCGGTGCGTGCCGATGATGACATCGATTTCCCCCTTGCGAAGCTTGGCCAAAATGTCCGTCTGCTCCTTGATGGAGCGGAAACGGCTCAGCATCTCGATTTTGATGTTGAACCCCGCGGCGCGCTTCACGAATGTTTTGTAATGCTGGTCCGCCAGAATGGTGATCGGGGCGAGGAAGGCGACCTGTTTGCCCGACTCGACGGCTTTGAAGGCTGCGCGCATGGCCACTTCGGTCTTTCCGAAACCCACATCCCCGCACACCAGGCGGTCCATGGGGCGTCCGCTTTCCATGTCGGCCTTCACATCCTGGATGGCCTTCATCTGGCCTGGGGTTTCCTCGTAGGGGAAGGTCTCCTCGAATCGGCGTTGCTCCTCGGAATCCTGATTGTAGATATGACCTTTGGCCTGGGCGCGCTTGGCGTAAAGCTCCAACAGTTCCTTGGCGATTTTCTGGGTCTCCTTTTTGATCTTCTGGCTGATGTTTTTCCATTCCACGGAACCCAAACGACTCAAGTGGGGCTCGTTTTCCTCGCCTCCCACGTATTTGCTGATCTTGTCGGCCTGGTCGATGGGGATGAAAAGGCGGTCGTTTTCGGCATAGGCGATTTCGAGGTACTCGCGGTTGATCTCATCGATGGTTTTGGTCACCACCCCCAGGAATCGGCCGATGCCGTGGTCCATATGCACCACCAGGTCGCCCACGCGGAGCCTGGTCAGGAAGTCCAAATTGATCTTCTCGCCCGTTCGGCTGCGCACGGACTTTTTCAGGTTGAAGATTTCCTTGTCCGTGAGCAACTGGATGCCCAATTCGGGGTTCTGGAACGAGGCGGGAACATTTTCCAGTTCCCCCGCGTCGATGATCACGACTTTCGCCGAAGGCGTGTTCTTAGTGCTGTAGGCGACATTCTCCTCCGAAAAAATGGAGGTAAGCTCCTTCACGCGCTTGGTGAGGATGTTGATTTTCCAATCCCGCTGGATCTTGTCCTTCAGGTCGTTCAGCAGGTCGAAGACGTTGTAGTATTTGAGGACGGAAAGGTAGCGGAGGTGGAAATATTTCTCGTCGTTTTTGGGGAACGAGGTGAAAATCAGCTTTTTGGAGAGGTTCGACTCGATGGAGTGGGTCAAATCCTCCTCCTGTTCGTCCACATCGTCCACCACCACCAGGTCCTGGGCCGAGAAATGATCGAGGATCTTGGTGTGTTTCGTGGTGATGTTGATGGGAAGGAAGTCGGCCTTCTCCATCTCTTCTCCGAGCATCTTGGTCTCCTGGTTGTAGGGCCAAAGTCCCGCGACCTTCTCGTAATCCACCTCGATCTTGATCGGATTCTCGAAATTCGGGGGAAACACGTTCACTACGCCACCCGATCGGCGGTATTCGCCTTTTTTCAAGAGGATGTCGGAGCTGGGCTGGTAGCCCATCTGGATCAGGCGGTTGAAGAAGTCGACCGTGCGGATTTCCTGATCCTTCACCAGCAAAACCCCCTGTTCCACCAGTTCCTTGTGGGTCGGCAGGGCCAACCCGACATCCTTGTGGTTCAACAGGTAGATTCGGGGTGTTTTGTCCGAAAGTCCGATCACCGTCTCGGTCAATCGGCAGTCGCGCTCCCCCTCGTCGAGCAGGTGGTCCAACGCCACGATCGGCATGTCGGTCCAAAAAGGAAGGTTGTTCTTGAGCTCGTAGATCTCGGGGGTCTCATTGACCAACCAGAGGATATTGCGGTTTTTGACGTTGCGAAGATAATCGCTCATCAAGTAGCCCTTCGCGCTGATGTTGCCCACCCCCGAAATAACCAGGGGTTCTCCCGGTTTGAGGGTGCTGAAGATGTCGCTGTGCCCCTTTTTGGGGAAATAGGAGTGGATGTTCACAAATCGGAAATCAAACAACAAGGGGCTGATCCAATTGAAAAAAAACTAAGGGATTAGTTTGGATCGGCTGGCCGGTTATTGGATGGTTACAAGGAGTATTATTGGAATAAGGGGCTTACTTTTGGGTTGTTGGTGGTAATGGGCTAGTGTTGGACCCTCTCCGAATTGTGGGGATCGTTCATTTCCACAATTTCCCGAATGGACTGATGCATTTGTATGACGTTCCTCAGGTCGTGGAGGATGGGGGAATAGT
>JACRIF010000027.1 GCA_016220125.1 Candidatus Peregrinibacteria bacterium | reverse complement strand
GGCCGACATCAGCCCCATTCCCGCCAATGCCAAGCGCCTGCTACAACGGGACTTGAGGGAAAAGTTGGTCTCGTTCGGATTCGATGAGATCTACACCTTCGCTTTCACAGGCCCCGAACTGATGCAAAAATGCGGCATGAAGCCCGATCACGAGAGCATCGTGGTCGCGAACCCCATCTCGAACGACATGTCCATCATGCGCCAAAGCCTCCTCCCGAGGACTTTGGAAACCATCGCCAACAACCTGCGCTTCCAACGGCAATTCAAACTGTTCGAACTCACCCGCACGTTCCATAAAAAAGGGGAGGAGTGCGAGGAAAGGCACGAGCTGGTCGCCGCCGTGGTGGGCGGAGACTTCCGCGACCTGCAGGGAGTGGTGGAATCGTTGGGAATAACAGTCAAACCGTTGGAATCCAGCCACCTTAAACCCTGGCAGCATCCCGGTCGAAGCGCCTCCCTTATTTTGAGGGGAGAAAAGGTCGGAACCCTGTACGAAATCCACCCCACGGTTGAAAAAGCCTTCGACATGAAAACCCGGGTGACCGTCGCGGAGCTTGATTTCGAGAAATTGCTGGCCAAGGGCGCCGGCCAAAAGGTGATCTACAAAGAGATCCCGAAATTCCCCTCGGTGCAATTGGACATCAGCATTCTGATCCCCAAGAAAAACCTGGCCGAGACCTACACCAAGGCCATCTCGAAAACGGACCACGAGCTTATCAAGGATATTCGTGTGATCGACGAATACGTGGGCGACAAGATCGAAAAGGATCAGCGGAGCCTCACCTATTCCATCACCTACCGCTCCGACAAGGAAACCCTGACTGAGGCCCAGGTGACCGCCGTGCACCACAAGGTGCTGGAAAACCTCAAAACCCAAGGCGCCTCCATTCGGTAAATTGCGCCAGCACCCAAAACCTATCACCTAATCCCTTTTCTATGATCAAGATCGAAGAGAAAACCAGGTGGGGCGAATCCTCCATCCTGATCGAGGAGGGGGTGCTCGACAAGGCAGGGGCGATCTTGACCAAGGAATACCCCGACAGCCGATTCGCGATCGCCATTGATTCGAATTTGGAGCGGGTTTATGGGTTCAGGCTTCGAAAGATTTTCAAGAACGCGCTCTTCCTGGTCATCCCCGCGGGCGAGAACAACAAAACCATCAGCATGATCACCGACATGGCCGCGAAACTCGTGAACGGAGGGTTCACGGCGTCCGATGTGCTGATCGGCTTTGGGGGAGGCATGGTGACCGATCTGACGGGCTTCCTGGCCTCGATCTACATGCGTGGCACGCATTATGTGGCCGTTCCCACATCCCTCATGGGCATGGTCGATGCGGCCATTGCGGGAAAAACGGGTGTGGATTTCATCGCCAAGAACATGTTGGGCTCCATTTATCCGGCCCGCTTTGTGATCATCGACCCCACGTTCCTCGACCATTTTGTGGCGCAGGGGCGTTTGCCCGGGTTGGCCGAGGTGGTCAAATTCGGCGCCATCCACGACGAAACCATTTTCAAGGATCTGGCGGCCAAAAAACTGAATGTGATGACGCTGATCAAGAAGTCGGTGAAGGCCAAGGTGGAAATCACCGGAAAGGATTTGAAGGAGTCGGGTCATCGCAAGATTCTCAATTTCGGGCACACCTTCGGCCATGCCATCGAGGGGGCGACCCATTACATGTACAACCACGACCAGGCGGTCAGCATCGGCATTGTGATGGCGAACAAGGTGGCGCAAAAACTGGGTCTGCAAAAACCCACCATCGGGGAGCAGATGAAAAAAGTCTTGGAGTCTTTCGGACTGTTCACCGAACTTCCCCCGAACGTCCGGATCGACGACTTGGTGGAATGGATCAAGAAGGACAAGAAGCGGAAGGGGAACAAGATCGGGTTCATCGTGGTTCCCAAACTGGGCCAGGCCAAAATCGTCCCCATGACCGCCGAGGAAATCGTGAAACTCGCCCGATAATTCCACAATTCTGTCCACCATTCGGTCCACTATTCGGCCAACCATTCGGAATTATGAACGGTCAGATCATCGCCATCACCGGAGGGCCAGGGTTGGGGAAATCGACGCTGACCAAGGCGCTGGCCGACCATTACCGCGCCTGGGCGATTTTGGAGGGCGAGGAGGCCGACCTGCCCGAACGGATCCGGGAGGATATCCGGGACCACAAGCGAATCCTGGAGCTGGACCTGTTTTTCAGGAACAAGAATGTGTCGGATTATCTGCGGGCGCTCAAGATCAAGGAGGAAGGCGGCATCGCCATGCTGGACACGTTTTGGATGACCAACGACGTGTACATCGAGGAATGGCTGGACGAGGGTTTTGAGAAGGAGCTTCTCCGTCACATGACCCAAATGGATCGGGGATTCCTGCCTCCTCCCGATATCACCATTTGCATCACCGCGTCTGAAAAGGCGATCCGCGAAATGATCATCAAACGGGGCCGGCAATTTGAAAAAAACGAGGAGGTGCTGAGCAAATTCGTGGCTATGGCCCGGGCCCAAGAAGCGTCTTTCCGAAAATGGAACCTGCCCAACACCTTCTTCTTTGACCGAACCGGGTTGGATTTCCACACCACGGGTGACTTAAAACGGTTCACCGAAGTGATCGACCGCCACATCAATCTTTCCATCCCCTTGTCCGATCCCGTGGTTCGCCTCCTCTAACTCTTAACTTTTAACTCTTAACTATTAATTCGCTTTGAAGATATTGATCGCCACCCGCAACCGCGGAAAATTCAACGGGTTGATGGAAGGCTTGGAAGGCCTGCCTTTCCAATTTGTCTCGCTTGAGGATGAGGGAATTGAGGGCGATGTGGTCGAAACCGGGGAAAATTATGAGGAAAACGCAATTCTGAAAGCGGAGCATTTTGGACGTAAAAGCGGATTGATCACCCTGTCCGACGACTCGGGCATTGTGGTCGACGCGCTCGCCAACGAGCTGGGCGTAAAAACGCGCCGATGGGGCGCGGGCCACGAGGCGAGCGACCAGGAATGGTTGGATTTTTTCCTGAAACGGTTGGCGCAAGAACAAAGCCGAAAGGCCGAATTCATCTGTGTTGTGGCATTGTATCGGCCAAACAAAAATACGCTCACGTTCCGTGGCGAGACGAAGGGGGTGATCATGGAAAAACCCGAAACGGAAATCGAACATGGCATTCCCCTTTCGTCCGTATTTCTGCCCGAAGGGCAGACCAAAGTCTTCTCAGCCATGAGGAAGGAGGAATTCGTCCAAGCTTCACACCGTGGCAAAGCAGTGCGCCAATGCCGCGACTTCCTCAATCAAATGCGATAAGGAAATAGGCTGGTTCTTTATGAGAATTCAAAATAGAATGGGGATCGTCCCTAAAATCTAAAGAAATATTATGGAAAGAAGTCGATGCCTCGATGAACAGGAAATGATGGCAATTTATGAAAGACCGCATTTCGACAGCATGGAAAAACGCCATAAGGATAATTGCGAGGGTTGCTCGGGGAAATTCAGGAATCTGGTGAATAGCCTCCTGAATCCGATGAGGGGAAAAACGGAAAATTCCGAAAGGTTGGAGGTCTGACGTTAATTATAATCGACTATGGGGAAGTCCAATCCTGAAACAGGCCACAGGGAAGAGTCTGAATCCACGGATGAAAACGGGATTCGGAATTTGGACCATTTGAACGAGGCGGACTTGTACGAGCAACTGACCGGTGAACGGCCCGATTCCAAAACGGATCTGAGCTCATTGAGGGCGTTGGAGGAAAAGGAATCCGAACCCGAGGAAAAGATGACGCTCGGCGAACGATTGAAAAAATATCCCTCCAAACCCCAACGGGATCTCGACCTCCACGGAAAAAAAGGCGAGGAGGCCGGCCGGGCCGTGCGCCTGTTTCTTTTGGAGGCGGAGCGCCAAAACCTGAGAAAAGTCCGCATCATCACCGGCAAGGGTTTGCACTCGGAAGAGGGACAATCGGTCCTCAAGACCGTGACGGAAGCGAAAATAAAAGAGCTCAAGGATGAGGGGCGAATCCTGGCCTCCGAATGGGATGGCAAAAGCCGAACCAGCAGCGGAGCGGTCATTGTGTATCTCGTCTGACGCTTTCGGAAATCTGTAGAATCCCGTACAATAAAAAAGTGTTAAGAGTGAAAAGTTAAAAATTATGAGTTGAAAAACTCTTAACTCTTAATTCATAACGCTTAACTTTTTATAAATGCTCCTCAGCGATTCCATACGTCATTTCCTCGAGCATTGCGAGATCGAAAAAAACCAATCCAAGCGTACGCTGATCGGTTACGCGCACTATTTGGAGCGTTTTTTGGGGTTCGCGGGCGACATCGAAATTTCAAAAATTGATCTGGAGCTCCTCAAGCACTATCGCCTTTTTCTCAACCGTCTGGAATTCGGAAAGGGCGAAAACCTGAGCCTCAAAACCCAAAACATCCACATCATCGCCCTGCGGGCGTTCCTGAAGCATTGCGTCAAAAACGATTGGCCGAGCCTGTTGCCCGAAAAGGTGGAATTGGCCAAAATGCCCGACCGCATGGTCGAATACATGGACCGCGACGAGCTTGAACGGCTGTTCGGAGCGGTGGATCGCTCCAAGATCACCGGCATGCGGGATAGAGCCATCATGGAGATGCTTTACAGCACGGGCCTGCGCATCAGCGAACTGACCGCGCTCAACCGGCAAAATGTGAACATCGACCTCGGCGAATTCCATGTTCGGGGAAAGGGCAAAAAAGTGCGCATCGTCTTCCTGTCCGAACGGGCGAAATCGTGGCTTCTCGACTATCTGAACCTGCGAGACGACCCTTACGAACCACTTTTCCTAAACCACCGAAGGGCGCGAAACCATAAAAAAGGCGAGTTGGATCTAAAAGGCGAACACCGCCGCCTGACCGACTACACCATTCAGGAAATGGTGCGAAACACGGCAATCAAGGCGGGCATCACCAAGCACGTGACCCCGCACACTCTGCGCCATTCGTTCGCCACCGAACTGCTGCTGAACGGCGCCGATATCCGCTCAGTACAGGAGCTCTTGGGTCATTCCAGCATCACCACCACGCAAATCTACACGCACATCACGAACAAGAAGCTGAAGGAGGTGCATGGAAAGTTTCACAAATAGATAGGCTGACCACCCAATCATCCCCTCCTTAAAAAGGAGGGGTGCTCTGAGCGTAGTCGAAGAGCGGGGTGGTCAGCCTACCTCATCATATTTTCCACCTCCTCCAACAACTCCGATGTCAGTTCAACGGTCATCGGCACCGGCACGAGCTTCTCGCCAATTTGAAGTTGGATCTTCTGCTTTCCGGGATGTTGCTCCAACAGTTTCTTGAGTTCCACAAAAAATGCTTTGCCGACTTCGCGATTCACCAGGATGGTGTGAAGATCACCCGTCTCTTTGGCATTTTTCGCAATCGGTTTCACTTTTTTTTCATCAACGTTCATCACCTCCTCGGCCTTTTCGATCTCAAGGTCCTCCGCCTCGTGTCGGCTGACGCGATCGATGGTTTCGCCCTCGGTCCAAAGCCCCTCGCGCTTCGCCACCTCCTGCAACTTTTCCAGCGCCACGGGAGTGGCCTTGTTGATGATGATCTGCAAATCGGATCCGCGCTTTTCCAAAATGCCTTCCACAAAAATAATTTGGTCCTCGGCCAGGGTTCCTCCGCACTCCGCGAACGTTTTGGGGAACATCACCGCCTCGGCCTTGCCGAATGCGTCCTCGATCGAAAGCATGGCCATGGCATCGCCCTTCTTGGTCGTGATCTTGCGGAACGCGGTGATGAGTCCACCGACTTTGATCGGCCTGCCGACGGTCTTGCTGGGCAATTGGTCGAGCGGAATCAGCTTCTTGTGGAAATATTTCTTGAGGCCCGCCAATGGATGGGCTGAAACGTACAAACCGAGATAATCCTTCTCCCATTTCAATCGTTCGCTGGGGGTTGCGGGTTCCACCTCAGGGAGCTTCAAATGCTCGATGGGCGTGGTGTCGGCGATATGATCGAACAAACCTGCTTGTCCTTCAATATGCGAGGATTCGGATTTCTTGCCGAACTCGGCGACCAAGTCGTAATTGAGGCCAATGCGCTTTCGCTCGCCCAAGCTATCCATGGCTCCGCAATAGGCCAAGGCCTCGATGGATTTCTTGTTGAGAACCTTGGCGGGCACGCGCCGGGCGAAATCCTCGATGGATTTGAATTTGCCCTCCTTCTCGCGTGCTTCGATGATCACGCGGACCGATTCGTCGCCCAAGCCCTTGATAGCCGAAAGCCCGAAGCGGATCTTGCCATCCTCGACATAGGTGAATTTGGACAGGGACTCGTTCACATCCGGGGGCAACACATTGATACCCATCTGCCCGCTCTCCCCGATTTCGATCACGATGCGGTCGGTGTTGCCGTAGTCGGCCGACAGCAAGGCGGTCATGAATTCGGTCGGGTAATGCGCCTTCAAATACGCGGTTTCGTACGCGATCATGGCGTAGCACGCGGCGTGCGACTTGTTGAAACCGTAGCCGGCGAACGGTTCGACCACCTTCTCGAAAATCATGACGGCCAAATCGCGTTTGAACCCGTTTTTCACGGCGCCATCGATGAATTTTTCCTTCTGGGCCTCGAGCTCGGAAGCAATTTTCTTGCCGATGGCGCGACGCAACAGGTCGGCCTCGCCCAAGCTGAAACCCGAGAACACCT
>JACRIF010000026.1 GCA_016220125.1 Candidatus Peregrinibacteria bacterium | reverse complement strand
ATAGGACGATTTCATCCTTTTGAAATATTCGTCCTCGGCGATCGGCGGGTACTTGCGATACATGATCATGTTCGCGTTGTAAGTTTTATCCCACCGTTTGCATTCCACCATCCCACCCCGTGGGGGCTCGGCATGCCAGGACTCCCTTAGAGCCTTTGGTTTTGTGGAGTTGGAGACCATTCCGCAATGCGAAATGGAGGAACCGAATTGCTGGAATGATTCCATGCAGGCATCCATGGCTCCCCACACATTTTTGTCGAAATCCGTTTTGGCTGTTTTGGTCCACGCCTCCACGATCCTGTCCTTGCGCTCAGGATGTTGGGCGATTTCCTCAGCGTTGATGCGCATCACCACTTCGGCAAATCGTTTTTTCCCCTCAGCTGTCTCAAGGTCCTCCAGAAAAATCACCTTTCCGCTTGTGTCCAACGTCATGGGGTTGGGTTGTTTTTCGTTGGCCGACTTCCGGCTGATGTCCACCGCGTCGATGGCATGCCTGCCATACCCTGGAGGGGATGCCAGCCCCGGCAACGATACAAACAACCTGTCTTGGACATGGTTGAATCGGAAAGCCGAATTCACAATGAGCATGATCCCTGTTTTTTTTCTGCAATCCTGCACGGTTTTCCAGAATCCCTCCACTGCCTGTTTTCTCATGATCGGTCTTTGGGGATTTCCGTTCACATCTTTTCCAGGCAATACCACTTCAACCAGAGGGGATTCCCGATCCACTTCTGGCGTGACTTGTTGGGCGCACATTCGATTGGGCCCCACCATTACCGCACCAGCGCAAAAGCCCATCACCTTTTCATTGACCTCATCGTTTTTTTGCTTGTCCTCGACTGTCATTTCGTAGGGATTGGTGTCGGGTCTTCCTCCGCAGACTGCCTGACTGATTCCCAAAGCCAAAATTGCGGCCATGGTGACATCGCCCGCCCATCGGTTTTTTAAAATATTTTCGATCGCACGCCTTGCCCCCCCATTTTCATTGGCTTGCCTTTCCTGGCCCGTGTTTTTTTCTGACAGGCTCGACATGGCATACAATTAATTTGTATTATTATAAAATAAATTTAAAAAAAGTCAATAGTTCTCAACGAGCTATGACCAAACGACTTTCCACTTCAGCCCGACGTTAGTGTTTTTTGCATACTGGAATTTTTTCACACACCTCAAACCAGCCCCACTGTTTCGCGGCATCTTTGATGCCTTTTCGCTCGAATTCCCCCCTGGAAAAGTGCCACGGGTCTTTGTAAATCCCGCGACTTCCGCCTGGAATATTGTATTTCCAGAAATAAGGCTCCGCCGCTCCCCAGTTGCTCACGTCCACTGCCAGGCCAAGGCCATGGTAGGATTGGCATGGGGGTGCCGCGACAAAGGTTTGATGCTTGTCGCGAATGATCGGCTCATCACTCTTCCAGGCCTTTTTGCCCTCATCATTGAGGCTGTTCCAATAAATTTGGCGTTGTAGAACGATATCGCGGTACCCATAGTTCACCTTTAGGCAGCGCACATTCTCCTCGCCTCCCGATTTTTGCACATACGCCCAATACTTCATTTTTTCCCCGCCTGACATTTTGCCCTCTTTATATTTTTGGTAATCGGCCTCCATGTCCCGGCTCACCTTCATGGCGATTTCCCCAAAATCCTCCTGGGCTTCGAACGTTGAGCCACACACAGTGAAGGTTTTGAGTGGCTTCAGCGGCACCTGCTCAGCCAATTTGCCGCAAAAATAATCGCCCGTGGTTGGGTCCTCCTTGTAGTTGGTGTTTTTTCGTTTGATTTCATTGATCACCTGACTTTTTCCGATGATCTCTTTTTGCGGCAACACAAAAGCCAACGCCAAAATTGCGGCCAAGGTGATATCCCCTGCCCATCTGTTGCTAAGAACTCCTCGTACAGCGCTTCGAAACTGACCCACAGGCTTTACTTCTTTTGCCCCCTCCTCCTTAGGCGCTTCCTCCGTCCCTGTGGTTTCTTTCACGGGATCCGACACAAGTATTAATTAAATTTAAATTAAATATATTTTACACTAAATATGTAATTTGTCAATAATAATCCAGACCTAAAAAGGCCGGAGATTCAAACATTCCCCGGCCTCTTTTGTTACTTCGTCAGCAACTGTGCCAGCAATCCGATTCCGACTCCCGAATTGAGGCCCTTTTGCCTCCAGGGCCGTCCAGACGCATCCATATCGATGGAACCGGCGATGTCCAGATGGCAGAACCCCGCCTGGTCCTTCTCGTTTTTGGCCTTGGGCATAAAGCGGTACATGAACAGGGCGGCCTTGATCCAGCCCGCGTCGCGGGTGTTTTTGCTTTGGCTGGCGACATCGCAGTTGGGCGAATCGTTATCATCGAATTCCATGTCCCAGGGGCCGGCGAACACTAGATCGCCTGTTTGTTTGCCCACCTCGGTCACCTCCTTCGAAAGTTCCTCGTTGTTCACACACATGCCAGTGTACAGTTCGCCGTAGGCTATCAAAACGTGGCCCGTGAGCGTCGCGATGGTGATGTAGCGCTCCACTCCCTTGAGCTCTTTTTTGGCGTAACAGATGCCATCGGCGAGCACCAGGCGGCCTTCGGCATCGGTGTTCCAGATTTCAACGGTCTGGCCGTCCCCGGCCACGTAGATATCATCGGCGCGCATGGCGTTGCAACCCATCATGTTTTCGGCCAAAGCCAATATGAAATGGGTGGTCTGTTTCACCTCGGTTCCGCTTTTCAGGATGGTCAGCACGGTTCCCAGCACCGAGGCGCTGCCGTTCATGTCCTCCTTCATGGTTTTCATGTTGATTCCCTTGCTCTGGACTCCGCCCGAGTCGTAGCAAATGCCCTTTCCGATCACCGCCACGCTTTTGGCCGAGGCCCCTTTTTTGGGGTGAAGGGTCAGGATGACCATTTCGGCATGGTGGGCGCTGCCCGCCGACACGGCGTTGAGCAATTGGTAAGGCTCCCGTTCCTTGTCGGTGAGGCGTTTGCAGTGCACTCCCCATTTTTTGGCCAGTTCGACCACCAGCTCCGCATAGGATTGGGGGTGCAACAAATTCGGGGGCATGGCGCCCAGGATTCTCATTAAATTTTTTCCCTCCGCGATGGCCATTCCGGTTTTCACCGACGCCTTGGCCATCGACAGCTTGCTCGAAAACGCCTGGCTGTTGATCACCACGGCGGGAGCCGGATCTTTTTTCGGTTTTGTCTTGAGAATTCCCGGATTCAGGGCGGCCACATGGATGCCAACCGTTGCCTCCTGGATCCACTCAAGCGGGCATTCGAAACCGATGGATTTCGGCTTGATGGCCATTGAGGAAAGGTATCCTGCGCCGAAGAAACGGCGCATCGTGCGGCTGCTTTGCTTGGCTTTTGGGCCGACTCCGACAAATTGGATGATTTGGCCGTCTTTCACCAGTTGGGTTTTTTCACCTTTTTTTCCATCGAGCTTGGCATGGGCCGAGACCGGATGGGATTTTTTGACGGCGTTTTCCTCGCCCTCAAACACAGGAACCACAAGGATGTCGCAGCCCTTGAAATTATCGCGGAACTCGATTTCCGGAAGGTTCTGGTTTTTGGGGTCGAGCAGATTCATGATTTCCTTGGTGGTCATTTTTGTTGGGATTAGTTTTAAAGAAGTGCGTAGGTGCTTAAGTCCGTAAGTGCTTAAGTGCTAGTGATAAGTTTTAATTTAATGGATTATAGTCCCATATTTTGGGATCGTTTGCCAATGCATTTTTAAAGTTAAACTGGGAATGGATTGGAATCAATTCAATTTTCCAAAAAATGAAGGCGATTTGCTATAATCCGATTGTCCGTAAATAAAATCGATGCTCAAAACGGCGATTTCCATCGTCAAAAAATTTCAGAAAGCCGGTTACGAGGCTTATTTCGCGGGCGGATCGGTGCGCGATTTTTTGATGGGAAAGGAACCCAAGGATTACGACATCGCTACCTCGGCCCTGCCGAACGAAATCGAGTCGCTCATGGAGAAAACCTACCCGATCGGCAAGCAATTCGGGGTTATTTTAGTCGAGGAGAACGGGCATCATTTCGAGGTCGCCACGTTTCGTTCCGACAGCAGTTCCTCCGATGGCCGACGACCCGACGCGGTCCTTTTCACCAGCGCCAAGGAAGACGCGGTACGGCGGGATTTCACCATCAATGGGTTGTTCTACGATCCCGTCCAAGAGAAACTGCTCGATTATGTGGGTGGCCAGAAGGACATCAAAAATAAGATCCTTCGTTTCATCGGCGAACCCCACGAGCGGGTGAAGGAGGATCATCTGCGCCTGCTTCGCGGGGTGCGTTTCAAGAACAATTTTGGATTCGAATACGAACCCGGGACCAAACGAGCCCTTGAAGAGCTCTCGCATCTGATCGACAACGTCTCCAAAGAGCGCATTCAGGACGAGATGACCAAAATGCTCCTGCATCCCCATCGGGCCCACAGCATGAGGGAACTGGACACCTTTGGAATCCTGGAACGAATTCTCCCTGAGGTGACAGCCTGCAAGGGGATCCAGCAGACAGGCCAGTATCACCACGAGGGCGACGTGTTCACCCATCTTTTGAAGGCCTTGCACGACATGCCTGAAAATTTCGCGAGCAAGGAGCTTGTGTGGGCCGTTTTGCTCCACGACATCGCCAAGCCCGAGACTGCCTTGAAAAAATCCGATCGAGTCCATTTCGACGGCCACGCCGCGCTTTCCTCCAAAATGGCTCGGATCGTATGCAAACGGCTCAAAATGAGCAACGACGAGACCGCCAAGATCGCCTGGATGATCGAACAGCACATGACAGTCGGAACCATCCCCAACATGCGCCGGGCCCATCAGGTGAATTTGTTTTGGCATCCGTGGTTCGAAGATCTGATGCGTTTGCACTATTGCGACGAACATGGCTCTTTCCCCTTCGACCTGACGCTTTATCAGACAGTGATGAAGCTGTACGACGATTTCAAGGGCGAAAAATTGCTTGAAGACCACTTCAAGCCCAAGCTTTCGGGCGATCAATTGATGAAACTGTTCAAATTGAAGCCTGGCCCCTTGATCCGGGAATTGTTGCAAGTTCAACGAGAGGCGCAGATCGAGGGTTTGGTGCACGACGAAAGCGAGGCCCGAAAGTTCGTAGAGGGGTACCTTTCGGAGAAAGGGGCTCATGGGAAAGATATCTGAACCGCTTCAGATTGATTCCACACTGACTACCAATGGATGACATATGGATTCCCGAATTATTTTTCCTCGGGAAGGGCAGATTTTCCGTTTTTCATGGGGGGCATCACAATGTTGCCCTTGATCAGTTGGTCCCGGATCAAGAACCGCATGATTTCGATTTCATGCTGGAGCTCCGGATTTATCTTCCCCGAATGGATTTGGTCGAACTGCTTGAAAAAGGCGCACATATCATCGAGCCCCCGGTCGTCACTCAGAAATCGTTCGATGACTTTTGGAACGTTTTCCGCGTAAGAAACAATTTGCTCCTGTTGATCCGGGAACCGTGTGATCATACTGCCCTTTAATTCTTCGATGATTTCGTTCAGGGTTTTGGGGGATTTGACTTCGCTCATAGGGGTTGCTTTAGATGATTGGAAATTTGGCATTTTGGCCCTTTAGGCATTGGTTCCCGCAAGGACCACCGCCTCCTCAATCGATCCCGGGCCCCTTTTGGGATTCACCGGTATTTTTTCCAATAGGATTTCTCCGCCGAGAATTTGTTTTCGCACCAGATTCCGTACCATCGTCACATGTTTTTGCATTTCGGGGGGCAAGCCGTCCAGATTGTGTTTTTCCACAAAATCAAGTTTTGAGCAAATCTCATCCAAATAGGGGATCGCCTCCATTCCAACGCGGGACTGGATCGCCTGATTGACCACATGCGCGATTCCTTCGGCATAGGCCATGATTTGATCGCTGGCTTCGGGGTAGCGATGGGTGAGTGTTTTCACCTCATCCGCAACCACCTCCTTGATCGATCTTGGATTATTGGATTCTGGCATAGGTTTTGGGTTAGGGCTAAGGATTGATTATACCCCAAATTTGTTTTTTTGTTACAGTTTTTCATTGTTCCCAAGGCCAACAAGTGCCCATTTTTGGCTTCATTGATTTAGATGGGTAATCAGCCTGCGGCGGTGACCCGATGGGGGATGAAAATTAATCGATGGGGAAGCCCTTGCTCATCCAGTCGGAAACCACATCTGCTTCGGGCTTCTTAGCTGAATCCGTTTTGGTTTTTTTGGGCTTTGGCCACACATCGGTTTTTCCCTTGATCGGCCCCGGGCGCACTCGTCCATTGCTGATTTGACGTGCGATTTCAATGCGCATCCCGACCAAAAACCGCAACACGCGCGGTTCCATCGAGTCCGCGTATTTTTTATCCATTTCTTTTAATTGCTCGCACAGCGGGTCCAGTTGGGAACGCTTGGCCTTGGGCATTTTCATGTGCCCATTGATTTTGCGTCTGATCTCGGCCATGTAGTCTCCGATTTGGAACCATGCCAGTCGATCCAGACTTTGAAGGTTTTCCAGTTCGGCCTCAACCACTTTTCCAAGATTTTTGGCTCTTTTTCGAGTCTGCATTGGGGGGTCTTTAGGGTAGTCACATATCATAACCCTATTTTTAATTTTGTCACCCTTTTTATGTAATTGCTCACACCGTTTTAGCCCCGACCTTACCTGTGCCCCCATCGTATCTCATAAGCCTTTCGTCATACTCCGAATGTCGCTCGCCGCGACTGGCAGGGGTTTCTTGGCGGCAAGAAACCCCTGAAAGAACCGCCGGGGTTCCGCGAACTCAAATTCGGCGTGATGCCCTCCATCATTTAATCGTATCGTCGCTGCACCCCGGACCCCCCCTTTTTTGCCCTTAATCAACCGTTGTGCATCCAAGGGCTTGTGACCCCTGCCATGCGCGATTCCTTAAAGGGCGTGAGTAGTTACTTTTTCAAAACACCCTGCGCATTGTTCGCTTTTCGACTCCTGTGTTATCCTAATTCCTGTTCCAAATCTATGAATTCAAAGCCTTTCGTCCATCTTCATGTCCACTCGCATTATTCCCTTTTGGATGGGCTTAGCCCTCCAGAGGCTTATGTGAAAAAAGCCGTTGAGCAGGGCTCGCCCGCGGTGGCTTTGACGGACCATGGCGTGATGCATGGCGGAATCGAGTTCTACAAGGCGTGCAAGAAGGCCAATATCAAGGCGATTATCGGGTGCGAGGTCTACATCGCCTTCAACAAACTGACCGACAAGCGCCACCAGATCGACAACAAGCGCACCCATTGCATCCTGTTGGCCGAGACCCAGGAGGGTTACGAGAATTTGCTCAAATTGACCACGGTTGCCCATTTAGAGGGCTATTACTACAAGCCCCGGGTCGACTGGGATCTCTTGAAGCAGCATTCCAAAGGAATCATCGCGCTTTCAGCCTGCCTTCATGGCGATTTGCCCCAGGCCATCCTGAACCGCGACGAGGAGAAGATCAAAGAGTTGATCGAACGGTTCCAGAACACATTTGGCAAAGACAATTTCTATTTGGAGCTCCAGGATCATCCCGGTTTGCCCCAGCAAAAGGTGGTGAACGACCGATTGATCGAATTGGGCAAGACTCATGGTATCCCCTTGGTGGCCACGTGCGACAGCCATTATGTGAACCCCGAGGACAACGAGGCCCAAGACATTATGTTGTGCATCCAGACGGGCCGAAACCAGTCCGATTCGGGTCGCATGAGCATGATGGATTCCGACTATTCCATGCGAAGCCCCGAACAGATGTGGGAATCCTTCGCCCATGTGCCCGAGGCGCTTGAGAACACGGTCAAAATCGCGGAGCGATGCAATGTGAAATTCGAGTTTGGCAAATATCGCATCCCTTCGTTCCACACCCCTGACAACAAAGATCCGGCCTTGTATTTGAAGGAGCTTTGCTACAAGGGCATGGCCCAAAAATATGAGCTGACCGCCACGCCCGAAGACTTGATGAATCGGGCCTCCACTTTGACGGATGAAGACAGGGCCTTGGCCGACCGCCTGGATTTCGAGCTCAAGGTCATCACGGACATGGGGTTCGTGGGCTACTTTTTGATCGTCTGGGATTTTGTGAAATGGGCCAAGGACCACGAGATCGTCGTGGGTCCGGGCCGTGGTTCTGCGGCGGGCGCGTTGGTGTCGTATTCGCTCGACATCACCGAGATCGATCCCTTGAAATACAAACTGCTGTTCGAGCGCTTCCTGAATCCCGCGCGTATCTCGATGCCGGATATCGATCTCGACTTTGCCGACAACCGGCGTGACGAGGTGATCGACTATGTGGCCGACAAATACGGCCGCGATCGCGTGGCCCAGATCTGCACTTTCGGAACCATGGCGGCGCGCGCCGCAGTCAAAGATGTGGGTCGCTCCTTGGGCGTTCCGTTCAGCGAAATGAACGAGTTCGCCAAGCTGATCCCCGAGAAGCCAGGCACCACGCTTGATGAAGCGTTGGAACAATCGCACGAACTCAAGACCGCTTCCCAATCGTCCGAAATTTTCAAACAGGTCATGGCCAACGCCCTCAAGCTCGAGGGCGCGGTGCGCCATGTTTCCGTCCACGCCTGCGCCGTGGTCATCGCTGACGAGCCGCTCACCAAGTACACAGCGCTCCAGCACACGCCCAAGGACGAGCATGGAATCATCACCCAATACGAGGCCAAATCGCTCGAAACCCTGGGCCTGCTCAAGATGGACTTCCTGGGCCTTAAAAACCTCACCATCCTCCAGACCGCGCTCAAGATCATCGAGCGCACCAAGGGCAAGAAGATCAATTTGAAGAAAATTTCCGTCGAGGACAAGAAAACCTACGGTGTCATGGCGCGCGGTGAAACCACGGGCGTGTTCCAGCTTGAGTCCTCGGGCATGAAACGGTATTTGAAAGAGTTGAAACCCACCGAATTCGAGGACATCATCGCCATGGTGTCGTTGTACCGCCCGGGTCCCATGGAATGGATTCCCGACTACATCAAGGGCAAGCACAACCCCAAGGCGGTCCATTACATCCACCCGTCCCTGATTCCGATCCTCAAGACCACCTATGGTATCGCCATTT
>JACRIF010000024.1 GCA_016220125.1 Candidatus Peregrinibacteria bacterium | reverse complement strand
GTTGTCCGTATACAGGCTTAGGATCAGTTTTTGACCCTTGAACATTTTCTCCTTCCATGTGGCTTCGCCGCTGCGGCTTTCCACAGCCCAACAGCCGGCCCATCGGTTCGATTTTGCCACATCGCTGCACTTGGCCAGATTGCCTTTGTCGTCCAAAACATCGCGACGGGCGTCATTGTCGTCCAATGGGGGGGTTTGGTACCCGGCCCAATGGGGGGAAACCTCGTACAACGCGTCCTCCACGCCTCCTTCGGCCGCGAAATAGGCGCGATTCGAGGCTTCGATGCTCCGCACCGAGCGCAGGGTGCGGATGATCAACTCGTTCGCCGCCATCGACGCGATCATCAGCAACGTCATGAGTCCCGTTGCCAATGCGAGCGAAATGCCTTGTTTTGAGCCCATGATGGAAAGAGGGTGTTTGAGCATCGTAGAATCGGGTTAGCCGCAGGTCCACGTCAGATCAATGGAATGAATGGTCGGAGAGGTTGAAACTCCGTTGCTGGTGAGCGAGGCCTTCCACTTGAGCCCGCTTCCCGCACTGCCGAAATTGTGGACTGCCCCACGGGTGATTGGCTCCCACGTCGTGCCCCCGTCATTCGAGGCCTCAAAGGCAATGCTGGTTCCCACCGGCTCCGTGATGTCGGCGGTGAGGTTGACCGAGGTGATGGCGGCGCAGGCCGCATCCCTTGGGATCAAGTTGCTCAAAGCCACTTGAACCGGGGGGTCGATGTCCGGGGGCACCACGGAAATGATGGCGGTCGCCGTGTCCAGGTGCGCGTCCGAGGCAGGGCTGTAGTAATCCGCCCGGGTCAGGCTGTCGTGGAAGCTGAGGCCACTTTGTTTCACGCAATAATGGTCATCCATTCCCTCGAGCCCATTGCAATTCTCATCGCTTCCGATGGCGCTGCCTGCCAGAAGGCTGTTGGTGTCATCGCAGATTTCCATTCAGGGGAACCTGACATTTTGGGTCACTTGGCAGCAATCCGGGTTGAATTTCAGGGTGTCGAAGGCGTTCTTGAGCGAAGCCTTGGCCGTTGCGCTGTCAGATCCCGTGGCGTACATGTCCAGATGGTCCTTCCGATCCTGGCCAGGGAAAATTCCACCGACGAATCGGCAACTGTTGTTGAATCCATCCTTGCAAAGCGCCACGGTGTTTTCGACAATATTGGGGTTCTCACCCGCATTCGAATCATTGCAATCGTAGGGAGTTCTCTCCTGGTCGATCTGGGTCGGGGTGGCCGCGCATTCGGGCGACCCCTGCAATTTATACAAATTGGCGGTGGGGATGCCGAACCCATCCGCATCGGTGTCGACACAACAACTTGGATCCTCATGGTCCCAACGCGTTTCGCCTGAGGTTGCCATTTTGTTGGCGCCGCTGCAGTTGTTGTCCACCGGGCTTGTTGGGCTTCCCGGGTAAAACGCATCATCGCAAATTTCCGTTGCCCCAGGTTTGATGGCGGCATCCGAATCGTTGCAATCCACGGTTCCGTAGGCCGGGTTGTGGCCGGGATCATAGGAGCCCACATCCCCGATTTTCAACGGAGAACACATGGTGGTGAAAGGCGAGTAGGTGTCGCTATCCATGTCCTGGCAACAGCTGGGATCGCTGTCGGCGCCTTGGTCGCCATCGAATTTTCCATTGCAGTTGTTGTCGATGTTGTCGAAGCACAGCAATGCGGTGTCCTCGGACGTTTCCCCGCCACACAGCCCTCCCACGTTTTGACAGGTTTCATCGAGCGAGGTCGCCTGATCCAGCAACACCCCTTTGTAATCGACCAAATAATTGTAGAAATAACCGGTGGCGCCACTTAGATTGAGGTCGGCCAGATCCTTGTTCAGGAAGCCATTTCCGCAGATCGCGGCCTTGCAGTCGCTGTCGAATTCATCCGCGCCCTTGCTGTTCGGGTCGGAGATGGGGTTGGGATTGGACAGGGAAACGTAGTCGCAATCGTTGTCCAGCCCATCGTAGCAAAGTTCTCCCGAACTGAGCATGGGATCCGAGCTGAGGGGGTCGTATTCCTTGGCGACCTCCTTGTGTTTTCCATCGGTCGCCCGGTCGCACAAGCCGCCCACATCGACGCATTTTTCGCTCAAGTCGTCGGATTGGGGTTTGTTGAACAGGTAGTTGGGGGTCTCGTAGAATTTCGGGCCGAATTTGTTCGGGCTGCTGGGATTCAACAGCAACGGGTCCTGGACCCCATTGACGCAGAAGAGGTCATTGATGCAATTTTTGTCGTACTCGTCCGCCCCGAGCCCCAGCGCGATATTCAATTCGTTCACCGGACTGTTCTGGTTCAAGCCCTCCGCCAGAATCCTGTTTTGATCGTCGACACTGAGATTGCTCCACCAATTTGGATCGTCCTTCAGATCAAAGCGGTAGCTGCAGTCGTTGTCGTAACCATCCGAACAGAAGTTCGGGGACTCGGTTTGCTTTTGCCGACTGAAGCAAATGCCGCCGACATCGATGCATTCCTCCCCCGGGTCCAGATATCCGTTGTTGCAGAGGTAGTTGAGGCAGGCCGGGTCCTGGGTGTCCGTTTTGCCATTCACGTCGTTGTCCACTCCGTCGCCGCAACGGCGTGTTTTGCACGCATCATCCAAACAAGACCCATTTTCGCTGCCGGTGGATTCATAGAAGCTCGCGTCGTTGAGCTGGACATCCAAACCGCTGGGGCTCAACCCCAATGCTTTTGCGTTTTGCTGGGCCACCCCGAGGTAGTACGTCTCCGAGCATCCGGGCCAGATTCCCTGCGAGCAGGTTTGCTCCGCCCCGGCCAGCAGGCCGGTGTTCTTGGCGCACGGTTTCTTGTCGCCATCGATGCATTCCTGCAAATTGCATTCGGTGATGATTTCCTTGGTCGTTCGAGCCGAGACCGTTGAATTGAGCACGATGCTGGGCGTGTTTCCCCTGAAGGTGGCTGCGATTTCCGGAGCCGCCCTGGCGACAATTTTGACGGACACGTTCGGTTGCAACTGGACTTCATTTTCGTTGTAGGCTTTTCGCGGGTCGTCGGGAGGGGTGATGATGAATTCCAAGCTCACCACGTCGATGGTGTCGGGAGTGATGTCGACGAAGCTGCTCTTCCCCGCATTCCCCGCGGGATCCAGGTTCGGATTCACGTTGTCCAGCGCGCCCGGGGAATCGATTGGGGTGTACAGCTCCTCATTGCAAATATGCCCATCCACCGGGTCCACGATATTCAAAGTCGTTTTCGCGCACTTGAATCCCGCATCGCAAATCCAGGAATCCACCAGCCCGTCGCCCTCTCCGGTGTCGCGGCACAAACGGTTGTTGCTGGGGTTCCATTTTCGATGGTTGATGCCGTAATCCTGCCCAACCAATTTCAACATGCCGACTTTTCCAATGGTCACGGTCTTCCCGTTCGCGTCGGTTTTGGTCACCTCCACCCTTTGGAAGTAGGTCCGGCGAGTCCCGCTCGCGTCGATCAGGTACAATTTATTTTGGATGGGGGTCGAAATAGGCGCCGCATCCGCCCTGCGGACTCCGGTGCTTTCGTCGTCGAACGTCCCAAATTTTCCATCCGGGCCCGGTCCGTAGAACTGACGGCTGTATTGGCAATAGTTTTGTCCGTAGGTCTCGTTGGTTTCGGTTCCGAAAAAGTTGGCCGATTGATTGTAGTACTCCTCGTAATCCACGGTCCCGCTGCGAATCTCCTTCATGATCCGCTCCATGGTGAAGTCGGCCTCCCCGTACACCACGTTGGCGGCCTGAATGTTGCGAATCGAGTTGAAAAAATTCGCGGAGGTCGCGGCCGCGGTTCCGATCAAAATCATCAAAATGACCGTGGCGATCAGCATTTCGGCCAGTGTGAACCCCCTTTTGCCGGGATGCCCACAAGTTTTGCGATGATTTTTTGCAGAGTGATTGGCCATTGAGACGGTTACAAGAAAGCGACTCTCTTAGTTGCTCAAATTTTCCCGACCCTGGTAGTCGGTGAGCGTTGTGGCGAGATCGGTTTTGAATTCAAATTTTCCCTCCTGCCACACCACCTTTGAACGAATCCGCATGCGGTTGTAAGGGGTCAAATCCGCTCCCACGGGCGGATTGCCATCGTTGTCCATGTAGTCGATGACCACACTGCGCCTGAACACGGATTTTCGGGCAAAATCCTTCCCGAATGCATTGTCCTCCTCCACCAGGGCATGGTTGTACGCGTCCGGATCGTTGGTGTAGTTGTGGTCGTTGTCGGAATCAACCACGGGATCGGCATCCACCAGATACAGTTGGGTCAGGTCCACCCAAGCCGTTCCGTTCCAGGTGTAGGTTTTCCGGTCGGTTCTGTTGTAGTAGGTGGCCTTCGCGCCAGGGCCGGGGCCCGGCGGAGGGGTATCGAATTCATTCGGCACCTTGATATCCTCCAACCTCCACTTCCAGCCAATCACCACCGTTGGGTCGATCGGATCCGTCAGCGTTTGCTTGTAAACGATGTATTCCCCGGGGGGAATGGGACTGTTCGCATTCACGCAGGTATCCATCCCCGCCACGGGCATGTGGTTCCAGCATTCACGTTTGGTGCTGTTGAACTTCAGCCAGTTGGTGTCGCGGATGTTGCGAATGGCCTCAAGCCCCTCGCGCGCGATGCTGATCGCGATGATCCGATTTTTGGAGGCGTTGATGCTGCGCAGGGAGGATCCCACGATCGTGCTGGCCAAGGAAATGCCGACCGCCAAAATTCCCATCGCAATGACCGTTTCCAGAATCGTTTCGCCTTTCCTATGATTTCCAAACAGGCTTAATTGCATGTGGGTCCATAGGTTAACTCGGGGAACCGTTTGACTTGATCAATGATTATTTTTTGGCATTTCTTGGGACCCGTGGAGTCTGCGGATGGATTTTTGAACTGAAGCCCCAATTCCATCAAGGATTGCGATGCGTTGTCGCCGATCGTCATCTCGCCCAAGGGGGGCTTGAAAATGAGCACCGCCTCCTTGGCCGTGGGTCCGCGCTCATCCACCGGCACATTTTGCCATTGCTCCACCCCGTTGAACCAGAAATGCCTAAAATCGATTTGCTTCGGCAGGACGTAGGTTTCCAGGATTTTGTCCCGCGCAGGCTCAAATTTTTCATTGTCCGCACCTGTATTCGCGAACAGGGTGATTTCCGATGCCCCGCGATTTTTATCCAGTTTGAAATGAATTCCGTAGCCCTCCACCGGAATCACGTTTTTTTGCGTGGCCTCATCGAAAATGGGTGCGCTGGTCACGGCATAGGTTCGAACGGTTTTGATCAGCTGGAGGGTTTTGATCAGGGCGTTGTTGAACTCGAAACGATCCCGTTCCCTGAAATAAGTTTGGCCTCCGATCACCGCCAAAATGGCCATCACCCCCATCACAAGGATCATCTCGGCGATGGTAAACCCCCTTTGGTTGAGCACGCTCACGCTCTTTCGATGATTGGGCTGATGGCAATGGAGCATTGGATGGATTAGGATATCCGTTTTCCGGAAAGGATTTGCTTGGTGATTTTTTTGCTTTGCTCCACGCCTGGCTGGTCGAAAGCGTCGACTTTGTAGAGCAACCCCAGCAGGGCGACTTGGAACTCCATCAGCATCATGAGGGCCCCGACTTCCATTTCGTCGATTTTTTCCAAAGCCAGGGTTATGTTTGGTTTTCCGTTTTTAGCCAAGGCCTCGGCGGTCCCCTCAAGCGATGCGTTTAAAATGGCCTCCATGCCCAGTCCATTCAGAAAGCCGATCTCGTCAGGAAGATTGGAACCCAATTTCAATTCGCTTGCATGCTTCGCCACCTTCAGGAAGACGAACCATTTGTTCGCAGGCCCCTCGTTGTACAGCTGGAGCTGGGAATGCTGGTCCGTGGTGCCCAAGGCGTTGATGGGGGTGGGACCGGTTTTTGGATTTTTCCCGATGCTTTCGGCCAACAATTGCCGGTACCAGTCCGCCGTCCGGAAAAGCAGGTTGGAATAGGGCATGATCACCGTCATCGGCTTCGCCTTTTTTGTGTCGAGCAGGAATTGAAGGCATGCGAGGAGCAACGCGGGATTCTTTTCCAATTTAGTCTCCTGGATCATCTCCCGCATCTTTCTTGCCCCGAACATGATTTTTGCGATATCGATGCCCGCCAGCCTTGCGGGAAGCATCGACGCCGCCGTGAGCACCGAAAAGCGTCCACCGACCTTGGTGGGGATGTCGAACATCGTGATTTTTTCCCTTTCGCCCAACTTCCTCAACAAACCCTCCTTGGGGTCGGTCACAAACACCAGGTGTTTCCTGAAGTCGTTGCCCAATTTTTTCCGGACCACACTGTACAGCGCCATGGGCTCCGTGGTCCCGCCCGATTTTGAGACCACGATGAACAGGGTTTTTTTGAAGTCGACCATGGCCAGCAGCGGAGCCACCCAGTCCGGATCGACGTTGTCGACGAAGAAGAGCCTC
>JACRIF010000023.1 GCA_016220125.1 Candidatus Peregrinibacteria bacterium | reverse complement strand
GCCCGGCTGGCCCAACATCGGCCCGTGTTCGACGCTTGGGTCGCCCAAGGGCTCCACGCGGGCATGGACTACCTGCCCCGCATGGCCGAGGATCGCTACCACCCCGATCGCAAGCTTCCCGAGGTGAAGTCGGCCATCGTTTTGGCCGCCTGGTACGGTTATGAACAAAAAAATTGTTCAACAGGCCATGGAAAGGTCTCCCGTTACGCAGGGGGTCGGGATTACCACAAGGTGCTCAAGAAAAAGCTGATCGCCTTGTCCGACTGGCTTAAGGCCCAGGAGCCTGGTTGCGAGACGTTCGTCTCCGTCGACAGCGGTCCCACTGTGGACCGGGTGCTGGCCGAATGCGCGGGGCTTGGTTTTTTCGGCAAAAACTCCCTGCTGATCAATCCTTCCCGGGGCAGTTATTTCCTGATCGGATCCGTGTTGACCACCCTCGCCCTCACCCCCACGGCCAAGCCCCCGATGCCCAACTGCGGGAATTGCACCCGTTGCGCCGTGGCCTGCCCCACAGGGGCCATTGGCAAGAACGGGGTGATCGACGCCAATCGTTGCATCTCGTACCTGACGATCGAGAACAAGGGGTCCATTCCCGTTGAACTGCGCCCCAAGATCGGGAACCGGGTTTTCGGGTGCGACATTTGCCAGGAAGTTTGCCCGTTCACCCTCGGCCGGGCCACACAACAGACGGTTTTGATCGCCGAGCTTAAACCCGATGCCGGGGTGGGGGAGTCCTTGGATCTCGCGGAACTCCTTTCGATTCGCACCGACGAGGCGTTTTTGAAACGGTTCGCGGGCACGCCCCTGATGCGAGCCAAGCGGCGCGGACTCCTTCGCAACGCCTGCGTGGTGGCGGGCAACAGCGGAGAGCCGATGCTGATTCCGCATTTGGAGCGAATCCTAGACGAGGAATCGGATGAAATGCTCAAGGAACATGCGACGTGGGCGATTGCGCGGTTAAAAAAAATTGACTAAATCATAGCGCTTCTGTATCTTTTTTTCGCACTTGATCCACAGGGTGGATTGGGTGCTTGTCCCATTTGCATCTCACGGGCGATTAGCTCAGGTGGTTAGAGCGCTACACTGATAATGTAGAGGTCGGAAGTTCAACTCTTCCATCGCCCACCAGATTCGTTTGAGTTTCAGTTTGAGTGTGAGGGAATTGAATCTTTTTTGCGAAAGCAATTCCAAGGCCTCACACTGACACTCGCACTGACACTCGCACTTTATGAATATTCTTGTCATTTACGCCCATCCGAACAAGGAAAGCCTGAACCACGCGATCAAAGAGGCTTTTTTGGAGGGGGCCAAGCAGGCGGGGCACATTACCCACGTTTGCGATTTGTACGAGGAAAAATTCGACCCCGTCCTGCGATCCTTCGAGAAACATGGGCACGAGAGCGAGGATGTGCTCAAATACCAGGACCTGATCCGCTGGGCGGACTGGATGGTCTTCATTTATCCCGTCTGGTGGCTCAAGGCCCCGGCGATCCTGGAAGGATGGTTTGACCGGGTGCTCGTGGCCGGGTTTGCCTTCCGATACAAAAAAATTCTCAAATATATTGGCGTCCCGGTTGGTCTTTTGCCCTGCAAAAAAGCCGTGATCCTCGAGACCTACGGTGGTCCCGGATACGGTATTTGGGGGTATTTCATGAACGTGGGCTGGAGGCGCATCAAAAACGGCATCCTCAAATTGTGCGGGGTCAACACGTTGCGGCATATGCCTTTCTATTCCTCCCAGTCCGCTTCGCCCGAGAGGCGTGTGGTGTGGCTCGACAAGGTCAAAAAAATGGCTGCCACGCTTCGATAGGTGATTAGGACGTTAGCTTCGTTAGCTTGTTAGAATAGTTGCCCTTCGGGGGGTGCCACCACACCCTCGTCGTAAATAACAAAGGGGATGAGCTCCTTGTCGTTTTCAGTGACCAGGTCCTCATTGTAGAACTGCCCCATCAGCTCGTTTTCGATGTTGATGCATCCCAACGAACCCTTGTTTTTGGTGTGGATCAAGATATCCGCGCCGAGCATGCTGTGGGGGTGGGGATACAGCGTACCGCCCACATAATTGATCGCGGGGATGTTGTTGTATTGCGCGAGGCTCATTTTGCCCGCGAGCAAATAGGGGAGCGCGTCGTGGGGCATGGGGTAGCTGACTTTGTACACCCCAAACAGGTTTCCCGCCTTGTCCCGGCCGTTCATGGCGCTGCGCGTGGTTCGGTACAGATACCGGATCACGGGGCCGCCCGGGCTTTTCAGGTCTCCGTATTTGTCCTTCGGGCCGTCTTTCCGATAGGTGGAGTCGTAGGTGTGGCTCAACACATACCCCCCTTCCACTTTTTTGTAGGTTTCGATGCGCGCCTTGGCCCCTGGCATCTTCACCATTTTCACGGCGAAGCGATGGGGTTGCTCCATGATGCCATAAAGATCGATTACCTTGGGCTGTTCGGCTTCCGCCTCCATGGTCACATTCACGACTCCGTTCGGCTCCAGGGCGGGCACCCAAAAGCCCCCTTCCACCTTGAACCATTCGATCCCATCCTGGGACAGCGAATCAATGGGCGCGAACGCGGTGCCTTTTGGCATGTCGAATTGGGCCTTTGCCTCCAATCGGGGTTCCCGGTAGGCGGGCACGCTGGGAGCTGAGACCGAGAACGTTCGATGGATATCCCACACCCCTTGCTCCATGGCAATGGACGGGGTCACACCCTCAAATGTCAGGATGCCGACCGTAATCAGCATACTCAATTTTTTCAGCATAGTTTATGCCCGAAGGCTTAATTTAGAGGTCTAATTTAACATAAGTTAATATGTTTGTCAAGTATCCAAACTTACCCCTAAAAAGACCTCTCTACCACCTCTTGGCTGGGGGCTTCCCCGGACTGCCCCTCTCGCAATTTTGTTCCAATAGGGAAAGCCTCGGAAACGCTTAAATCCGCTCAGCCCGAAAGGCCTCGCGCATTTTGCGTGTTTCCGTCCTCGTTTCGTTTGGCCTTTCGGCCAGCACTCCACTTGGACCGGCTTTCTCGCTATTAAGTGGTGGAGATGAAGAGATTCGAACTCTCGACCCCCTGCTTGCAAAGCAGGTGCTCTAGCCAACTGAGCTACATCCCCACGATCCTATGATGACAAACGGGTTGGGCACTAGCCAAAGCCGCACTTCTGCGGCTCCCCGCCGCAGGGCGGGGCTGAGCACCATCCCCACAATTTCAAACCGTTGAAAGACGGGTCGATCTTACCGAACCCGCCCCTCACCGTCAATTGGAAGCGCGATTATTTGGGCCAGTATCCGCAGTAGACCAGGGCAGCGCCCAAGGCCGCCACCACGGCTCCGGAGAAATAATAGTATCCCACATGGGTCAACATC
>JACRIF010000025.1 GCA_016220125.1 Candidatus Peregrinibacteria bacterium | reverse complement strand
GCGGAAAAAATGACGCGAGGCGATGAAATTGAAAAGCACGGAGATCGCCACAATCAGAATCGTGATGAGGTAGGAATCCCGGGCGAATTGGAAACGTTTGAGAAAATTCATAGAATTTGCGATCAGAAATCGGTCCAGCTGCTTGCTTATCGCTTATTGCTTATAGCTTAATATTTCAATGCCACTTCCGGCTCTTCAGGCTGGTCACATTGAAATAGAGGAAAAGGCAAATGACCGTGAGGTAGTAAAGGATATCGCGGCTATCGATGACGCCCCGCAGGATGCTGTTGTAATGGGAGCTCATGCCCACGTATTTCAAAACAGGCAAAAGGGACATCGGTGCGGTCTGGAGGACGAGGGGGTGGCCCACGATGAACAACGTGAAAACCGCGAGAATGGAGAAAATAAAGGCGATGATCTGGTTGCTGGTGAGGCTCGAAATCCATAGGCCGATGGCCAAAAAAGTGCCACCCAGCAAAATGGCGCCCAGATACCCGCCCACGATCGTGCCCCAATCGGGATTGCCCACAAAAAAGAGAATGAGGGGCAGGATTCCCGAAAGGAGGAGGGTGATGACCAAAAAGGAGAAACTGGCCAGGAACTTCCCCAGGACCGCCTCGGCCTCGGTGATCGGGCTGGCCAGCAAAACCTCAAGGGTTCCCATTTTCTGCTCCTCGGCCCACAAACGCATGGTCAGGGCGGGGATCAAAACCAGGAAAGGCCAGGGAAGAAAGGAGAAGAAAGGTCGCAGGGAGGCAACGTTGTCCAGGAAAAAGGACTTGAAAAACAGCCAAGCGCAAAACGTCAGGAAAACCGTGATGAAAATATAGGCCAGCGGAGAGTTGAAATACCCCCGCAACTCCTTCCCCATGATGACATTGGCATTCTTCAGCTTCATAATTGAGTGTTGCTTAGCTCTTACGACTTACCGCTTATCGCTTACTGCTTATCGCTATTGGTAACCTGATTGAAAATCGCCTCCAGTGAAACCGTCTCCTTGTGGATTTCGAGCAAAATGAGTTCGTGGGTGAAAATGGCTTGGGTGATCGCCTCGCGCAGATCCTTCTTTTTCGCCGTGGACACCTCAAAAAGATGGGCGCCTTTTTCCTTGGCGGGCAGGGCTTTGACATCTTTCACTCCGGGAACCTCCTTCAGGACCGTCATGGCCTTGCGTTTGTCCCCGCGGATCACCAATTTCAGATTGGCGTGCCCCTCGACCAAGTTGCGGAGCTCGCCCGGGGTTCCAGAGGCGACGATCTGCCCCTCGTTGACGATCATGATGCGATTGCAGGTCAGCTCGACCTCGGCCAGGATGTGGCTGCACAGGACCACGGTCTTCTCCTGCCCCATCTTCTTGATGAGGTTCCGGATTTCGATGATCTGGTTCGGGTCCAAGCCGACCGTTGGCTCGTCTAAGATAAGGATCTCGGGGTCATGGATCAGGGCGGCGGCAATCCCGACGCGTTGGCGGTAGCCCTTGGAAAGGGTGCCGATCGAATCATTGAGCCGGTCCTTGATGCCGCATTCACCCGCGACAACACCCAGACGCTCCAAGGTGTGTTCTTGGGCTACCCCATGCAGTTCAGCCATATAAAGAAGGTACTCCGCCACCGTCATTTCCGTGTAAAGCGGATTGTTCTCGGGCAAATAGCCGATGGTGCGACGAACCGCCATGGATTCGCGCAGGCAATCATGGCCCGCCACATGGGCCTCTCCGCTGGTGGCGCTCATGGTGCAGGTGAGAATCTTCATGGTGGTGGTTTTCCCGGCGCCGTTGGGGCCCAAAAAACCGACCACTTCACCCTTTTCAATATCAAATGACAGCCCCTTGAGGGCCTCGTGCTCCCCGTATTTTTTGCGCAGTCCGCGCACATGGATGACCGACATAGGAAAACTTTAAAAAGGACAACTTTTCTGGAGGCGTGCATTATATATCATACGACCCATGGGCAATCAAGTGGGTTTTAACGATTTTTTGACAATTCAAGCGCGGCCAATTCGCCAAAAAAATAGTTTATAAATTTAAAACTATAAATTAAAAATTTTTATGGGTCCCGCGGCAGGAATCCTCTCGGTGCGGTCCGACATCCCGTCGGACCTGCCTGCGAGTGCTCAAATAGTCGTCGCACCCTCCTTCGCCAAGGCTTCGGAGGGGCTTCTCCTTTTTCGCATCGAACCTTTTTCGGTTCGCTTCCTGGTGCAAGTCATGCGCAAAAAATACCTTGAGCCTTTGGCCAAGCCATTTTTTCCGTGGTACCCGCGGCAGGAATCGAACCTGCGGCCAACAGCTTAGAAGGCTGATGCTCTATCCACTGAGCTACGCGGGCAGGATGAGGATATCAAAAAATCAGACTGAGACGATTTTGGGGTGCGCACGGAAAAAATTCAAGGCATTCCCAAAAGGAATCTCGCATTTTACCTGTTTATCTGCTGGCAATGGCGGGCCCAGGAGTAATGGGCGCAAGCTGCGCTTTTTTTCGTTCGCCATCCAAAATGGTGTCGAAACTATCTGAAAGACCCGAAAGCCCCTCCTCGAATCCGATCATGTTGTTCAAGTTCACCAAGGCATTCACGACAGCGGTCATTTCGGATTCGGAGGCTCCAGAAAAAAGGGATTCGAATTTTTCCTTGAAGACGGGTTTGACGTTGCTGAGGATGGAATCCTTGCCGCCAAAAGGGGCTCGCGGCCTTTTTTCAAAATAATTGGCGAGAAAGGCGCTCAGGTTGAACTTCTCGGTTGGCATGCTGCCTTCGGGGAATTTTCGTTTGGCGAAAAAATCGTGAATCAGGATTTTGGCTTCGTTTTTGTCATTGGAAAAAGTCCATGGATCCACCACGTCCTTGACGTTGACGGTTTCTGGCAGGGGGTTTTCCAAGGCCAATTGGGCGACCTTCTGTCGAAGGACCGGCTCCATGGCTTCCAAGGCACGCGCTTCGGTGGCTTTGAAGTCCCGAATCGACTGGTTCAGGCGCTTCAAGGCGTCCAATCGACTGGTGGAAAGGGTCGCTTCCTCAATCCTCAGCGCATCCCGGGTGCGGACAAGTTCCGCGGAGGGGGTTAGTTCGCGATCGACCTTTGCGTTGGATTCTTTAAGAGCGTCCTTTTTGGCTTTCCAAGCATCCAGTCCAGCCACATAAGTGTTGTAGGCCTCTTTGATCGGCTTGAATTCGGATTTTTGGTCGGGCAAATATTTGAAAACGTTCAAAGGGGCCGTTTCGACGGCACGGTCGGGCAGCTCGCCCTGGTACTGGGCAAGGGCATTGAACAAATCCTTGCTCTGGCGATCCGCATCGCCCCGCACCTCTTTGAGCTTGGGCTCAAGGATCGCCTTATAGGCCTCGGCCACCTGTTTTGAGGCAAGCATTTCGCTGACATCGGGCGCGACGGCAACCTCGGCGGGGATGGGGGGCAAAGTGGCCTTTCGCAAGACCTCCCTCCATTTTGAGTAGCTGAGGGATTGGTTCGGGTACTCCTTTTCCAAAAGAGGAATCGCCAAGGCAAAGTCGCTCCTGAAGGACGGGGAGCTGGTATCCACATCGACGCGGGCCGAAGTGGCCGCATCGCGAAACAGGCCCAAATAACGTTCAAAGGTACTCGATTCGAGGGTGCTCTGGTCCGAGGGTGCCGAAACGACCTCCTTGGGTTTCGTTTCCGGTTTCAAGCCGGCTAAAAATTTTTCATGGAAGCGGGTCACGGCGGCATAGCTCCTCTGATCCGCCGGAGAAAGTTCGAAAAACTGTTTTTTATACGCTTCGTATCGAGCATTCGCCTTGTCGTCCGGATGTTCAATACGCGTATAGGCCCCTTTTTCATTGGGGGTGGAACCAAAGCCCAAAAGAGGCATCAATTCGGAATCGATTTTGTTTCGTTTCTCGACCAGGCCCTTTTCGACCGAGCTTCGCAATTTTCCCAATTTGGCCTTGGGACGTTCAGCAACTTCGGGGGCCTTAGTGATCTCAACTGGCTTTTTTCCATCCGTGCTCTCGGGAGAAAGGGGTTTCGACTCTTGTGGCTTTACGGCTTCCTCAGTCAGCGGCGCCTCGACCTTTTCAGGCTGAGGCGTTTCCGGATAAGAAATGGGCTCGCCAATATGCTTAACGCTCTCAATATTCAGCCCTTCTGGATTCGCAAAAACCAATCGTTTCTCTTTCCAGCCGAAGCCGGTGAATTTTCCCTGAAAGTCGTACAACATGGTTTTTGTCTTTAAAAGTATCTAATTATTATAGCAGATTTCCTCTCGAAAAGCAAATTGCCTAACCACCTGTTTGTACCTATAATGACTTCTCGAAGATCGGACTTTGAACCAGCGCCCTGCTGATTCCTGTGTCCTGTGTTCTGTGTCCTGCCCCGTGTCCTGATTCAACAATGATCGAACGAAACGACCCCATCACCAGCACCGCCGAGATCGAGAGCGACATCAAGCAGCTCGACCTGAGCCTGCGCCCGAAAATCCTGGGCGAATACGTGGGCCAGGAGGACATTAAGCGCAACCTGGCCGTCGCCCTGAAAGCGGCCCAAAAGCGCAAGGAGCCGATCGAGCACATCCTGCTCTATGGTCCCCCGGGCCTTGGGAAGACCACGCTGGCCAACATCATCGCCCACGAAATGGGGGTGAACATCAAAACGACTTCGGGCCCCGCCATCGAGAAACAGGGCGACTTGGCTTCGATCCTGAGTAACCTCGAGGAAAACGACATTTTATTCATCGACGAGATCCACCGCCTCAAGACGCAGGTCGAGGAAATCCTGTATTCCGCCATGGAGGACTTCGCGCTCGATATCATCATCGGCAAGGGTCCTGCCACCCGCTCCATGCGCATCAGCCTGCCCAAATTCACCCTGATCGGTGCCACCACCAAGGCGGGCCTGCTCTCCTCCCCTCTCCGGGATCGTTTCGGCCATATTTTCAAACTGGATTTTTACGAGGATTCCGAAATGGAAAGCATCCTGAAGCGCTCGGCGTCGATCCTCGACATCAAAATCGAGGACGAGGCGATCCGCGAGATCGCCCGATGCTCCCGCAAGACCCCCCGCATCGCCAACCGGCTCCTCAAGCGAGTGCGCGATTTCGCATCGGTCGAAGGATTGGAAACCGTGAACCTGAAACTAACCAAGGAAAGCCTCACCCTGATCGGTGTCGACAAACTCGGATTGGACAAGACGGATCGAAAAATTCTCGTCACCATCATCGAAAAATTCAATGGGGGGCCTGTCGGCCTCAACGCCATCGCCGCCGCCGCATCCGAAGAGATTGAAACCATCGAGGACATCTACGAACCCTTCCTCATGCAGCTCGGCTTCCTCGACCGCACCAGCCGCGGCCGCATGGTCACCCCAAACGGCTATTCCCATCTCAAAATCACATACACTGAAAGTGTAAACCCAAAACAAAAAAAACTGTTTTAGTACGGTAGGCCTAACCTTAAACTGAAGCACTGTAGGCCTGTAGCACTGTAGCACTTATTTTGTATGGACCACCTAGAGGAAATCCGCGCTCGCATCGGCATTGAGGAATTGGTGGGAAGCTACGTCCAGCTCAAAAAGGCGGGGCGTAATCTAAAAGGGCTGTGCCCGTTCCACAACGAAAAATCCCCCAGTTTCATCGTGAGCCCCGACAAGGGCATCGCCTACTGTTTCGGCTGCCATCAGGGGGGCGATATTTTCAAATTCACCCAGCTGGTCGAAAACGTGAATTTCCCCGAGGCGCTCAAAATTCTGGCGCAAAAAACCGGGGTCAAGCTTCCCGAGCATGCCCCGCTGGTGGCCAACCAGCGCCTGAAAACCATCGAGATCAACCAATGGGCTACCCAATTCTACCAGGAAAAATTGGAGGCGAACCCTCCAATGAAAAATTATTTCCTGGACCGGGGGCTCACCGACGAAACCATCCGAAAATTCAAACTGGGCTACGCGCCCGATTCCTTCGACCAGCTCAAGAATTTTCTGGCCGGCAAAAATTTCGATAAAAAAGACCTCATCGAGGCGGCCGTGGTCAGCCAACGATCCATCGCGGACCAAAACACCTACGACCGGTTCCGCAATCGCCTGATGTTCCCGATCTTCGACCACCAGGACAACCCCGTGGGCTTCAGCGGCCGCATCGTCGGCCAGGGGGAGCCGAAATACATCAATTCGCCGGAAACTCCAGCCTACAGCAAAAGCCTGATCCTCTACGGCCTCAACTGGGCCAAGGAAAGCGTGAAGGCGAAGGACATGGCCATTTTCATGGAAGGGTACATGGATGTGATCGCGGCGCATCAGGCCGGCACCACGAATGCGATGGCCACCTGCGGCACAGCGCTCACGCCCCAACAGCTCAAGCTCATCCAACGCTACACCAAAAACGTCTGCTTCTGCTTCGACGGCGACAGCGCGGGAAAGGACGCCACCTTCCGTGCCATCGAGCTCGCCCAGCTGTCCGAGGTGAACATCCAGGTGATCATGGTTCCCGAGGGGAAGGACCCCGACGAATGCATCAAGAAAAATCCGGCCGCTTGGCAAAAGGCCGTGGAAAACCCCATCAGCGTCATGGATTTTTATTTCGACTTCGCCCTCAGCCATTTCGATTCGAAAAGCATTCAGGGGAAACGCCAAATCATGGATTTCCTGATGCCCGTCATCAAGACGGCCAAAAGCGAGGTGGAGCAGAACATTCATCTGAACCGCTTGGCCTTGGAGCTGAAAACCGACACCAAGCTTTTGTGGAACGACTTGAGGGCTATGAAAGGCAAAAAAATCGCAGTCCAGGAAACGAGCGCCACCGGTCCGAAAGGCCGGGAGCAGTTCAGCCAAGAGGAATATCTGTTGGGCTTTGTGTTCTCGCATCCGGAAATCTATCCGGAAGTGGCGAAAGGGCTCATCGAAAATATTCCGCTGGATCCGAATACGGAACGGTTTTACAAGGCATGCAAAACGGTGTACACTCGGGAAAGTTTCATCGACCTTGCGCATATTAAAGAGGAGCTTTCAGAGGAGGATCGCGGAAGGGTCGAGGTCCTGGGCCTGCTCGTCGATGAGGAGTATCCCGATTTCTCCGAGGAAACGAGGAATCGCGAAATCCGCAAGCTGATCCGGGCCATCAATTTGAGAAATCTAACGGGAATCCACAAAGAATACCAGTACAAAATCCGCCTCTCCCAGGATCCGGAACAGACCAAAGTCCTGCTCAACCGACTTAAGGAAACTTCAGAGTTGATGCAGGGAATATAGGCTAGAGGCGCTTGTCACTTATCACTTCTATCACTTGTCACTGTGGCGCGTGAACACTTACGGACTTACGAACTTAAGCACTTAGCCTGAATAGCAATAGTCGCACCTAATCGTCTAGCCCCATAATTTACCTATGGCAAAAAAAATCCAGAACAAGTTCATCGCCCAGCCCGATGATGTCACCCTGGCGAAATACCCCGAAGCCATCCGGCACTTGATCCAGAAGGGTCGCGAGCAGAAATTTGTGACTCATCAGGAGTTGCTGAAGGCCATGCCCGAGATCGAGGAGAATGTGATCCTGCTCGATGAGATCTACACCCTCTTTTTGGAATTGGGCATCGAGGTGATCGACGTGAAGGACGACCTGATCTGGGGGAAGAAGGAGAAAGTGAAGGGGGCGAAGGAGCCTGCGGGAAAGGACAAGGGCGGAAAAAAGGAGACGGAGACGACCGACGACGAGGATTTGGGCGGAGTCATTGCGGATTACGACGAATACGTCGATGACGAGGACGAGAAGGACGAGAAGGACGAGAAGGACGAAGGCGAGGAGGAGGAAACGTAAAAAGAGGAGGTGGTGGACCAAAAATACCTGAAAAAGCAGGCTAATCTCAAAGAGATCGCCAACGACTCCGTCCGCATGTACCTCAGTGAAATCGGCCGGGTGGAATTGTTGACCGGCGACGAGGAGATCAAGCTGGACAAACGCATCGCCAAGGGTGATCCGGTCGCCAAGCAGAAGCTGGCCGAGGCCAACCTGCGCCTCGTGGTGTCCATCGCGAAAAAATACATCGGACGCGGCCTCTCGTTCCTCGACTTGATCCAAGAGGGAAACATTGGTTTGTTCCGTGCCGTCGAGAAATTCGATCCCAAGCGCGGATTCAAATTCTCCACCTATGCCACCTGGTGGATTCGCCAGGCCATCACCCGCGCCATCGCCGACCAGGCCCGCACCATCCGCATCCCGGTGCACATGGTCGAAACCATCAACAAGCTCACGCACACCCAGCGCCAACTGTTGCAGGAATTGGGGCGCGAGCCAACCGCCGACGAGTTGGCCTCCGAAATGAACATGGATATCAAGAAGGTCCGCCACATCCTCAAAATTTCGCAGGACATCATCTCGCTCGAAGCCCCCGTGGGAGCCGAAGAGGACAGCAAGTTGGGCGACTTCATCGAGGACGACGAGGCCATCTCCCCTTCCGATGCCACCAACCG
>JACRIF010000022.1 GCA_016220125.1 Candidatus Peregrinibacteria bacterium | reverse complement strand
TAAAAAAGACGAGGTTGGAGGAGTCGGGGGGCGCAATCCAATAGGAGCCCATCAAAAGACGGGTCCGTAAAAAAGCCTCCTATTGTAGGAAGGATCGAATAGCCCGCCGGTTATGATTTGCGACCGAGCACTTTATCCTCGAGAGCCGACATCACCAGATAGTCCGCATCCAATTCATGGTCGTAGCCAAACACATGCAGGACCCCATGCGTGATGAGCTTTCTCAGCTCATCCACAAGGGTGTTCCCGTAGTCGGGGGCCTGCTTGGTGGCCGTGGGAACGCTGATGTAAACCTCGCCAATCATCCGGCTTGTCTTGAAGTCTGGGGACTCTATATAGGAAAAGGAAAGCACATCCGTGGGCTTATCCATATGCCGATAGGCCTTGTTGAGCCGATGGATCTCGGCATCGTCGACAAACACGACATTCAGCTCCCCCAGGGTCTTGGGGAGTATCTTCTTGAGCTTGGCGACCACAGCCTTGAAAGCCTTCGGCTCAATCCCCCACTCGTTGGTGTTGATAAATTGAATCTCCATAACTCTTATCTTTTAACTCTTAACTCTCAACCTTTAAAACAAACTCATCTGCTCCTTCGCCGTTAACGCCTCGGCGGGCATCATTTTCCTGAGTCGCCCCTGCAGGCTTTTCATCTCCATCTTCTCGAAAAACCGTTGCAACCCGAGGAAGTCGAGCTTTTTGGTGGAGGCGTCCTCCTTTTTGAAATCGCACGGCACGTCCGTCACAATTTTAGAGAGGGATTGGGCGAAATAGGCGGCTTTCTTTCCCTCGGTCAATTTCTTGCGCATCCCCTCGGAAAGGTCGTCGAGGTGGGAATAGATTCCGTCCAACGTTTTGTACTGGGCCAACAGCTCCGAGGCCCCCTTGGGGCCGATGCCCTGGACCCCGTCAATGTTGTCGGAAGGATCGCCCACGAGCGATTTGTAGTCGACCACCTGGTCGGGATGGATGCCGAATTTATCGAACACCGCCTTGGAGTCGTAGATCGTCGGCTCGCGGTACCCCTTGTGGGGAAACACCACATGAATGGTGTGGTTCACAAGTTGGAGCAAATCGCGGTCGCCCGTGACCAGATAGACGCTTAACCCATCCTTGATCGCTTTGAGAGCCAAGGTGCCCATCATGTCGTCGGCCTCGAACCCTTCCTTGGAATAAACGGGGATCTTGAAGCTTTCGATCATCTCCTTGATCCGGGGGATCTGCGCGTAAAGCTCGTCGGGGGCTTTTGCCCGGGTGGCCTTGTAGCCCTCGTGCGCCTCGTGCCGGAAGGTCGGGGCTTTCTCGTCAAAAGTCATCGCCAGATAATCGGGCTGTTCCAACTCGATGATGTTGAGCAGCATGCTGGCAAACCCGAAAATCGCGTTCGTCTGCTCCCCGGACGACGTTTTGAGGGGGGCTTGGATGGCGTGGTAGGCGCGATGGATCAAATGATTGCCGTCGATCACCACCAACCGTTTTTCGCCTCTCCGTTTCGCCAACGGATTGTCATGCGCTTTTGTTTCAGGGGTCATAGGGGGGATAAATTTTCAAATTCGAAAATAAGTATCGCATAGCCCAGCCACTTCCCGCAATGAAGCCTCTAAAAATACGCATCAATATGCGCTTACTGCTTATCGCTTAAAGCTTACCGCTAATCGAAGTATAAACCCCTAGAATTCGCCAATGAAATATGCTATAATGTTTAGAACTCTAAATTCAAGTTATGGCCGACAACCGATTCAATCCCGCGTACGACAACAAGATTTTCCAGAAATACAGCAAAAAAACCATCGAGAACAAAGGCGAGAACAAACGCCTGTTCTGCGAGGAGGTCGGTTTGCCCTACAACAAAAAGGTTCCCTTGATCTGCATCACCTATCCGCTGACCGACCCGAACAACTTGGGAATGCTCATGGATGTCATGAACGGCATTGTGGAGCAACCGGTGGAGATTGTGCTGACGGGGATCGGAACCGCCAAATACCAGAAGTTCTTCACGGATTTGGCCGAAAAGGATGGCGGAAAAATAGCGATCGTGGACAGTGCCGAGGATGAAAAGCGAAAGATCTACGCGGCGGCGGACATCATTCTGATTCCCACGCTGAGCGAGGAATGCGTGGAGGAGGCCAAGCAGGCGATGCGCTACGGCGTCATCCCCGTGATCCCGCCCCAGGCGTTCGCGGAGGACTACAATCCGAATCTCGAAAAAGGGAGCGCCTTCATCTACCTGAAGGACAGCCCCTGGAGCTTGTTCGCGACCTTGATCCGCGCCATGGAGAATTTCAAATTCCCCTACGACTGGAAAAACATCCAAGTGGCGGCAATGGAGCTCGAATAAGCCAACTCGATTCCAAATGGATTGCAAATGGATAACCGATCGATTGGTTATTTCCGTTTGCAATCAATTTGTCATCCATTGGTAGTCAATTTGCCGTCTATTTGTAATCCATCTGGCGTCTAGCGTAATGTTCCCCCTCCAACACTCT
>JACRIF010000020.1 GCA_016220125.1 Candidatus Peregrinibacteria bacterium | reverse complement strand
GGCGACCAGCGAGCCCGCCTTGAGCGACACAAATTTCCTGAAAAAAAGCGAATTGAGGATCTGCTTGATCATGAATTCCCTTGGGTCGCGGATGCTGGTGAGGTTCAGAACCTTATTTTTCGCCTCAACCAGGGTCGCAAACTTTTCCAAAGTCGATAATTGGCCCTTGGGCAACTGGATCCCCGCATTTTCACACAACGTTTCAATCATCAAACGTCAATTTAAGTCTATTGGCAGTCCATTTGTCATCCATTGGTAGTCTATCTTAAATCTATTTGGACTTCAGCGCCTCCACCTCCTCCGGCTTGAGGTACCGCCATTGCTTGACCGAAAGGGCGCCCAGGGTCAGTTGCTTCACCCGAAGGCGTTTCAGGGTCTTAACGGAGATGCCCAGCTTCTGGCAAATGCGCCGGATCTGGCGGTTCTTCCCCTCGGTGATCACAATACGCATGCGATTGTGGCCCAAAGGGGTGACGGTGGCCGGATTGGTGCGGACACCCCACAGCTTGACCCCCTGCTCCAACTTGTGGATGATGGCCGGGGTGATCGTGCCGTGGACCGTGACCTCGTATTCCTTTTCGCATTCGAAAGACGGATGGGTGAGCTTGAGGGCCAAGTCCCCGTCATTGGTCAGGATGAGAAGCCCGGAGGTTTCCTTGTCGAGGCGCCCCACGGGAAACACCCGCTCGGGAACCTTCACCAAGTCGAGCACAATGTTTTTGGCCTGCTCGGTTTTTTTGGAGGAAACCACCGTGCCCTCGGGCTTGTTCAACACAATATAAACCATCCGGTCGGAACCCTGGACGGGGTTGCCGTCCACCAGGATCTTGTCTTTGTCGGGATCGACTTTCATGCCCATTCCCACCACCACTTTGCCATTCACCGAGATCCGCCCTTCCGCGAGCATGGCATCGACGGCGCGACGCGAAGCCACTCCTTGCTGGGCCAAATATTTATTGAGACGGATCAATTCCATGAAATGAGTTTACCTCAAAAAACCAAACCACGGTATCCAACCCATTGGGCGCCAATCGGGTCACCTATTTGGAACCCCCATCGGGAACTGGAGTCGGAATGGGATCGTTGGGACCGTAGGACGGAGTCATTTTCTGAAGATCGGGGCCACCCGTCGGACTACCGAAATCAACCACGGGCTTGGCCGCTCGGCCGCAAGCCGTCAGGAAAACCAGGGAAAGGAGAAGGAGGGGGAATTTCTTGATCATAGGGCTCTAATAAATCGCATTGTAGCGACTTTCCAGCGTATCCGTGACCACATTACCATCGAACCCTTCGAGGTGTCGAACCCATTTCACGACATTCCCTTTGCTGAAAAGGGGGCCTTCAAACGTGGTGGATTTGTAGGTGGGATTTCCAATCACCTCGATGGTGATCACTTGTTTTTGGGTGTCGTCGTTCACATTGAAAAGCACGGGGGAATTCAGGCTGTTGCGCATCCTGAGGTTGGGCTTGGGACGATACACCGTGGCATCCAGGCCGATCTCGGCCTTGGGATAGAGGTCGGAATAGAACAAGCTGTGGTTTCGGCGCTCCAACACTTCGAGGCCCGCTTTCCAAGCTGGAATGAACACCACGGTTGCGGATCCGCAGATGCCCCCGCCGAAGGCCCATTTTTCGCCTCCATCGGCAATCACCCAGCCGTATTTGAAGTCCCACAGGTTCTTGTCGGAAATCTGTTTCCAGTAATCCAGGATTTCGCCCGGCATCAGGAGTTTGGCGTGCATTTTTTTGACGCCCGTCGTCAAATTGTGCTTTCGATAGGCCGGGTTCGCGCTGTAATCATAGGAGAAACGGTACAGCACCTCCTGAAGGCCGAAATGGCGGATCAGTTGGGTGATTTGGGAATCGAAATCCGATCGCTCCTTCAAAATATAGGGTTCCGCGACCAACGAGGCTTTCAAATCTTCGAATTGCCCAAGTTCGCGCATTGCCTTTTGTACAAACTTTTGCTGATCGGAGCTCAACGGTTCGGATCCCTCGACCTCAGACAGGATGGTTCTTAAACCCTGCATCAGGGTGTCGATCTCGGTCAAATTGTGATAGTGGTCGGCATTGATGTCCGCCTCCTTCAGGGAAAGCGCGGAGTTGTAGGGAAGGCCCAGGTTGGCCTCGGAAACAGAATGGCGATACAAAAACTCCTCCGCCGATTTATGGGTAAAGGCCTCCGAGGAAATAAGATTCAATCGCTTGGCCTCCAGCCAATGGCGAGTGGACTCCTTTTTCGTGCTGGGATAGCGGGTCTCAAGGGGTTTCGTGGAATTGGAATACTTGAGTTTGAAAAACCAATCCAAAAAATCCGCTTGGCTGATGTTCCCGAAAGGATTGAAGTTCGTTTGTCCGCAATCCACAACGCCAGCGGAGCAACCCTTTTGAAGGGTGGCGTAAGCCTTGGTTTTGGGGCGGACGTCGGCGAAGGAAAGGGCCGAGGGCCGCAAGGCGGATTCCTTGTCCTTGCCGAAATAGGCAAGCAGGCTTTCCAGCGCCTTGATGCGAGAAACAGGAAGATCCTCGTTGCCGGTATTCGTCACCAGGCCGAAAGGGGCCGAGTACCCGTCGCCCACCTTCGCGGACACGAAAAATTGGGCATTCGCCACCAAGAAGAGCGCAAGGAAGGAAACCGAAAATTTCAGATAGAATTTATGAATGGCAGATCAATTTAAATGAATCTGCTCATTATAGCATCTTTCCTCTGAATTTTCAACCTCCATTAGAGGGGCTCGGGGTCAGCCAGCGGGAGTTTTTTCCGCCCTCCTGCCAAATCCAGCTGCTGGGGGTGTCCAACTTTTTCTCGCTGGGCAAACCGAGATACCAGCCTTGCTTGAGATCCTCGCTGCTGATGCCGACGGTTTTTCCGGCATCATCCATCAGGATGCATCCTTGCTTTTCCACCCACTGGGTCTGCTCGGGGCAACGGCAAAGGCTTTTGGGAATGTGTTCGCAACCGCGGGTTTCACGCTCGATGCAGGAAAAGGAATAGGAGCCGGCCGTGCTTCGACAGAGGGCATCCACCGCCACATCCTCGGTTTCCTCCAGGGAATTGGGGCTGGCCCACATGGAGCTGGCTCCCTTGTCGATCCAGATCCAAGAGTTGGGGGTGCCGGTTTTCCGGTCCATGGGCTTGCCGAAATACCATCCGCGTTCGACATCCTCCATCGTGATGCTCGGCGCGGTGAGACTGGCGTTGATCCGATCCACCAACCCCTGCATATCGACTTCCGGCTCGGCGTTCGAATCGTCCAACGAATCAGCGGTGGTGGGCTGGGAAGAGGCTTGGGTGGGCAAAACCGGTTTTCGGTCGGGAATTCGAGGTTTGGACTCCTCCCCAGGCGAAAGAATGGAGGCGGTGCCTCCGCAAGCGGTTAGAAACAGGGCCGAGAGGAAAATCAAAAAGATTTTTTTCATGTCGGTCTCTATTT
>JACRIF010000021.1 GCA_016220125.1 Candidatus Peregrinibacteria bacterium | reverse complement strand
CATCCACGCCCCCTCCCCAGGCGCCCGCGACCGTAGTGAAAGGCGGTGAATTCAAATTCGAAGAGCTGAAAAAGGGTGAGATTGAGATCAACTTGGATTAAAGAAAGTGCGTAAGTGATAAGTGAATCGACCCTAACAAGCCAATGAAGCTAACCCCTAACTCCTAATTGAATCCCATGGCCGACACAACCCCTCCGAAAAGCACCGTCCGGCAGAAAAAGGGCGCGCCCGCGGCGAGCACCCAGCTGCATTTGAACATCGCCGAAATCAAGGACAATGTGGTCGTGCTGAAAAACGGCGGCCTGCGGGCGGTCCTGCAAACCTCGAGTGTGAATTTCAACCTGAAGTCCGAGGAAGAGCAGAACAGCATCATCTACGCCTACCAAGGCTTTCTCAACTCCCTGGATTTCCCGATCCAGATCGTGATCCAGTCGCGCAAACTCGACATCGACAAATACATCGAGAACGTGAAGGAGGCCTCCCAAAAACACGAGAACCCCCTGCTCAAGCAACAGACGCTTGAATACGCCGACTACATCCAAAAACTGATCGAGTACGCGGACATCATGGAGAAGAATTTCTACGTGGTAGTTCCGTACGACCCGTACCGCGCGCAAAAACTGAACCCCCTGGAGCGGTTCATGCAGTCGATCTCGTCCGCCGACAGCTTGGACAACATCAAGCGCCGGCATCGCGAATTCGACGAGCTGAACAAGCATCTCGGCGAAAGGGTCAACTCGGTGAGAACCGGACTGGAGGGCTGCAACCTGCGCGTCGCCCAGCTCACCACGCCCCAATTGATCGAAATGTTCTACCGCATCTACAATCCCGAAACCGCGCGAAACCAAAAAATCGAGGATTTGACGAAAGCGGACCTGGAGGCACTCTAGCCCCGAAAACCTTTGCAAAGGTTTTCAGCCTTTCCCAAGCTTGCGGTCTCGCCCTGCGCCCTTTCGCTTTGCTTCGCAAACTTCCCTTCGCGGGAACCCGCGAGACCCGCTCGGGGTTTTGCTACGCACGCTTAAGGGCTACAGGCTCGAAAACAATAGAGCAAGAAAATGCCAAGCTTATTTTTCGGGCTCCATCAATTTGATGTCGATGCTTTCGGGTATTCGGGGGATATTATGGATCCAGACCGGCCAGGTTTTCACCTTGACCGCGTCGACCTCGGGCAGGTTCCCGACCCAATTTTCGACCGCGCTGACATCCATGCCCACAATGGCCTCCTTCACCTTGCTCCCGAAACGCACACCCGCGGAGGTGGAAGGCTCGATGGCGAACTCCTCGATCCCCTTCAGGGTGGCGGTCACTTTGACCTGACCGGCGTTCGGATCCTCCTCGATCACCTCGTACCCCACATTTTCGGGGGCAAGGGAGCTTTCCCTCAACTGCATGTCGGGATGGGTCCTGCCCCCTATTTCCGCCTTCAGGATTTCAAACAACTTGTCGAAATCGAACGCCACCCCCTCCGCCTCGATCCGCGCGAACAACTCGAACTTGTCCTTGTAGGACCCCTCCAACCCGTCCGCGTAGCGAAGATCCACCAGCTTGGTCTTGAGATAGCGGTCATCGTCCATCAGGACCATGTGCGTCTTGTTGAGCTGGTTGATCTCATCGATATAGGTGCGCAAATCCTCCTTGGCCATCAGGATCAGGTTGTCCTGAATCTGCTTTTTGGCCGCCTCTATATCCACCTTTTTAACCACGGCCCTGTAGCTGGTGACGCCTCCCACCATCGGGCCCTCGCCCTCGCCCCAAATCAGACGCTGGTTGAATTTGGAGAGCGCCGGGATATGGAAACGGACGGAGGGAATATTTCCGCGATCCCCCACGGGCTGGCCGTAGGCATCGAACGGGTCCGCCTCCACATTCACCACCATCACCCCGGGGAGCACCGTCTGGTTCTCGTCGAAGGTGCGGCCGGGCACCGTCACGCCCTTGGCGATCCTGAAATTGATGCCATCCTCGGTCTGGAAACGCGTGCCCTCCTTGAGCGGCCACGGCTCATTTTCGGTGTTTTGGATGCGGATGCGACCCTTGGCGTTCTGCCCGCTGAATTCCATGCTCGTGGTGTTGAACACCTTGGTCTGCTTGGTGGTGGTCTTCACGGTTTCGCTCGCGATCACATGGGGCTTGTTCTGCTGAAGCAGGGTTTGGTTCAACCGCTTGTCCGCCATGGTGACATTGACCGTGAAATCGAGATTGTCGAACTTGGGGCGGATGTAGACGGTGGCCGACGGAAATGCCACATAGCCGATCAAGGCGAAGAGCCCGATGCTGATCATGAGGATCAAGGTCAGCACCTTTCGGCTGGGACGGCTGATGGGCAAAGAATAGGTGGATTCCGGCCCTTTTTTCTTCCCTCCATCCCTCATCCTGAACTCCTGAACCAGCTCCCGGATGCTCATCTTTTTTTCGGCGACACGCTGGGGCGTTTCCTCCTTCGGCATCTCGTTCCGGAGCGCCTGAATGGGGCGGATCAACACTTGGGGGTTCTCCTCCTCGGGCGCCTTGAGCTCCTCGACCTCGATTCGGCTCAGCACCGAGAGACCGACCTTTTCGGCCAGATGAACCCCGTTCCGATCGGTGGTGACAATAATGAGCTTCCGACCCTTTTCCTCCATTTTCTTCCGAAGGATCTGCAAATTGATTCCGCTTTGGAACAAAATCGCCTTGCGGGGGACCACCAAAAGGATCTCCTTTTTGCGAAGGGTTTTGATGCGGTCGAAAACGGAGGTGACTTCCTCGTCGATTTCGACATACACGACTTGTCGGGACAGCTTTTCTTCCATGGGAATTAGCGTCGTTAACTTCTTAGCTTGTTAGGAGGAACTATTTTTTTCGTAAAATTTTTAATCCTGGCATCTCCTTG
>JACRIF010000018.1 GCA_016220125.1 Candidatus Peregrinibacteria bacterium | reverse complement strand
TGGAAAGTTGGATGAACCCGTCGATGAGGCGGATCTCGCCATCCTTTCCGTGTTTGGCCTTTTTGAGTGCTGCGAAGATTTCGGGCGGGCAAACGTATTTGCCGATGATGCCCAGGGTACTGGGTGCCTTTTTGGGTTCCGGTTTCTCGACCAGTCCGAGCACCTCCACTTTCCCGCCTTGGGTTTCCCCGGGCTTGATGATGCCGTAGAGCTTGGTCTTCGCCTTGGGGATCCGCTCGACCGCGATCACGCTTTCGCCGCGGTACTGGTTGATTAGCTGGCGCGCGGCCGGCACGTCGCCTTTCACGATGTCGTCGCCGAACAGCACCACAAAGGGTTCGTCGCCGACCTCCTTTTCCGCCATCAAAATCGCATGGCCGTCGCCCAGGGCCTCGTCTTGGTAGACGAAGCGGAAATGGGCCATTTTATGGATGGGCTGGATGGCCTCGAGCAGCTTGAGCTTCCCTTTGTTGAACAGGTGTTCCTCCAGTTCGGGATGGTGCGAGAAGTACTGGCGGATGAGTTCTTTTTGCCTCGAAATCACGAAGATGATTTCCTCAATCCCGCTTTGCACCGCCTCTTCCACAAGGTATTGGATGACCGGTTTGTCCACGATGGGCAAGAGCTCTTTGGGCACCACCTTGGTTACGGGCAAGAAACGCGTGCCCATCCCCGCCACCGGCAACACCGCTTTCCGTATTTTTTGTTGAGCCATGGTTTTCGGTTAAATGCTTTTTCGAACCTTATTCCGAACAGTCTCAAGTCTCAAGCGAGAGTCTCAAGGATTGAATTAAGCCCTTGAGACTGGTGACTCTCGCTTGAGACTATTTCAGGGTTTGATTTTCACAATCCTCATCGTGATCGCGGATTTTTTCGGGATTCGGACATAGAGCACGTAGTCCTTTTGCGTCGCCTCGATGTGCGCGGTATCCACATGGGCCGGCAGGATGACGGAGCGGGAGAATCGGCCCCAGAAGCATTCCTGCACGTAGTATTCGCGTTTCTTGAAGTTGAATTGGCTCAGGTCGGTTTGGCGCTCCCCGCGGATCGTGAGCACATCGTTGGTCACCACGATTTCGGTCTTGTCCAAATCCACGCCCGCGATCGGGGTGATGATCAAAATCTCCTTCTCGTTTTCCAAAATATCGATGGGCAATTGCCCAAAACCCTCGGGGGATTGCGAGAGCTTGGAGGGCTCCATTTTCTCCACGGGATTCGACACGGGGATGCGAAGGCTGTCGGGGGATTTGAAGGTGATGTGTTTCATGGGGGCGGGTGACGGTATAAACCTATAGTTGGGCCAGATTGATTACAGATGGATTGCAAATGGATTTCACTCGTCAATTGTTCGTACACTTGTAGTCAATTTGTAATCGGGGGGAAGTGGGGGGCTGAAGAGGGTTATTCTGTCTTCTTGCTCGTTTCCTTCTTCTTGGGCGCCTTGGTTTTCTCAAAGAACGCGCTGAATTCGGTGTCGTTCAACACCTCTTTCTTCAAAAGCTCGGCCGCGATCGTGTCCATCAAACCCTTGTTCTCGGCAATGAGGGTGGTGGTGCGCTCCTGGGCCTCGCTGATGATTTTGGAGATGGCTCCATCGATTTTGGAGGCGATGGATTCGGAGTAGTTTTTGGAGGAGCCGAAATCCGCGCCCATGTACGAGTTGCCGCGTTCGCTGAAGGTCACGAGGCCCAGCTCGGGGCTCATGCCGTATTCGGTCACCATGCGTCGGGCAATGTCGGTGGCGCGCGCCAAATCCGACGAGGCGCCGGTGGTCACGTCGTTGAAGAAGGTTTTCTCCGCGACGTACCCGCCCAACAGCGAGCAGATCTCATCCTTGAATTTGGAAAGGGATTTCAAATGCACATCCTCCTCGGGCATCGACCAGGTCACGCCCAGCGCCATGCCACGGGGAATGATGGTGACCTTGTGGATCGGGTCGCAACCGGGAAGCAGGTGGCCCACAAGGGCGTGGCCGACTTCATGGTAGGCCGTGATCTTCTTTTCCTCGTCGTTCAGGCGGCGTGATTTGCGCTCGGGCCCGAGGCCGACGCGTTCGATCGAGCGTTCCATGTCCTCCTGTTTGATCGTGCTGTGGCCGCCTTTGGCCGCTTGGATGGCCGCCTCGTTGAGCAGGTTTTCAAGGTCGGCGCCCGAGAAGCCGGGGGTTTGCTGGGCCACTCGTTTCAGATCCGCTTTGTCGTCGAGCGGTTTGTTGCGGGCGTGCACTTTCAAGATCTGCTCGCGCTCGATCAGATTCGGCATGTCGATGACCACACGGCGGTCGAAACGGCCGGGGCGGGTGAGGGCCGCATCCAAAATATCGGGGCGGTTGGTGGCCGCCATCACGATCACATTGGTCTCGTTTTCGAAACCGTCCATCTCGGTCAAAATCTGGTTCAACGTCTGCTCGCGCTCGTCGTGTCCTCCGCCCATGCCGAAGCCTCGCTGGCGGCCGACCGCGTCGATCTCGTCGATGAAGATGATGCACGGCGCGTTCTTCTTGGCTTTCTGGAACAGGTCGCGCACACGGCTCGCGCCCACGCCCACGAACATCTCCACGAATTCCGAACCCGAAATGCTGAAGAACGGAACATTGGCCTCGCCGGCCACGGCGCGGGCCAACAACGTTTTACCGGTTCCCGGCGCGCCCACGAGCATCACGCCACGGGGGATCTTGGCGCCGATCTTGGTGTATTTTTTGGGGTGGCTCAAAAAGTCCACGACCTCTTTCAGCTCCTCTTTGGATTCCTCCATGCCCGCCACGTCCGCGAACGTGGTCTTCTTCTTGCCGTTGTGGTTGAACACGCGGGCCTGCGACTTGCCGAACGAGAACGCGCTGTTGGCGCCCTTGCCCATTTGGCGCGCCATGAAGACGATCAGCGCGATGAACAGGATGACCGGGAGCCATCCGGAAATCACATTGAGCCAGAAGGTCGCGGATTCCGAGCTCACGGCCTTGATCTCGGTGGGGGTGGTGGGGTCGCTGAAGCCCAAATCCTTGAGCGATTCACCCTCGGGGCGCACCGCGAAATAGTCTTTTTTGTCCTTGTCGGTCGCGTAAAGCTTGTCCGCCTTCACCTCGATGGTGGCCAGCTTCTTGTCGTTGTACAGGGTCACCATCTGGCTGATCGGCACTTCGACTGCCTTGGCGGAAGTGGCCGCGCCTTGGGGGTTGAAAATGTAATAGACCAACGTCAAAACCAGGGCGAACAGCAAAACATAGCCCAGGCTGTTGTTGCGCTGCGGCGGGCGGAACGGATTGTGGGTGGGCATTCGATTCATGGTTTAATTTTTATACTTTTATTGGAACACTTCAAAACAGCATACGCTGATTAAGCTTACCGTTTCGAGCCGTTGAATTCAAGCAAGACCGAAAAAGCGGTAGGCGATAAGTGATAAGCGTTAAGCTTTGGATTATTCACTTTGCACCTACCGCCTATTGCTTATAGCTTATCGCTTGCTTTTGATCGTTTTAAATCCCGTATACTTCCACAGCACTTCAGGAACATTCACGGAACCATCCTTCTGTTGGTAGTTTTCCAAAATCGCGATCAAGGTTCGAGTCGAGGCCATGGCCGTGCCGTTCAGGGTGTGCGCGTAATGGGTGCCCTCGCCATCTTTGTAGCGGATGCCACCGCGGCGTGCCTGGAAGTCGGTGCAGTTCGAGCTGCTGGTGAGCTCGCGGTATTTCTCCTGGCTCGGAATGTACACCTCGCAATCGTATTTCTTGGCCGCGGGGTTGCCCAGGTCACCTCCGCAGATGTTGAGCACATGGTAGGGGAGTCCGAGCTCCGTTAAAATTTCCTCTTCGCAGCTGAGCAGGTAGTCGTGCTCGGCCCACGATTTGTCGGGGTGGCAGTACGAGAACATTTCCATTTTCTCGAATTGGTGCACGCGCAGGATGCCCTTGGTGTCTTTGCCGTAGCTGCCGGCTTCGCGCCGGAAGCAACTCGAGAATCCGATGTAGCGTTTGGGCAATTGTTCCGCGGCAATGGGGTCGAACATGTGCAAACCCGCGAGCGGAACCTCCGAGGTGCCGATCAAAAACAAATCGTCCTCGCCGGGGTTCACATGGTAGATTTCCTTCCGTTCCGCGGGGAAGAAGCCCGTGGCGTACATCATCTGCTCCTTCACGAGCATGGGCACGGTGACCGGGATGAACCCCTTGGCCGCGTATTTGGCGAACAGCCAGCTGACCAAGGCGTATTCCAAAAGCACGGCCTCGTTCTTTAAATAGTAGAAGCGCGCGCCACTCGCCTTGGTGGCGGCCTCAACTTCGATCAAATCGAGCGCCTCGCCCAGTTCGATGTGGTCCTTGGGTTTGAAATCGAAGGTCGGAATCTTGCCCACCGTGCGCACCACCACGCTTTCAGCCTCGGTTTTCCCCTCGGGAACGCTGTCGTGCGGGGGGTTGGGGATGGCATCGACCGTTTCCTTGAGTTGGGCGACGATCACGGCCAGGTGCTCCTCGGCCTCTTTCAGTTTTTGGTCCAACGCCTTCATCTCGGCGATCTTGGCCTGTTTCTCGGTGTCTTTCAGCGAAGGAATCAGTTTGGAAACCTTGTTCTTCTCGGCGCGTTTTTCCTCGACCTTCACAATCAGGTCGCGGTGCTCCTGGTCCAATTTCAGAACGTGGGGGATGTCCACGGTGGCCAGTTTTTTGGCGAAGGCTTTTTCGTACCAGGCCTGGTTTTCGCGGAGGTGCTTGAGGTCGATCATTGTTTTTTGATTAGGATGGGGCTCGAGGATCGTATCCTCGCCCGAAAAATATACCCCATTCGTGGAAAAAGAAAAAACAAAAAAATAATCTCCTCCTCGCACGAGGAGGAGTACCCCGGAGGGGGGAGGTGGTCTCTGGAACGGGAAGTTCCTCTAATTTGCCCTCATTCCCTATGGAAATGGAACCGAAATCGGAGTATAATAGTGGGATTAATATTCAACCGATGAGCGCATCCGAAATCCTAAAAAATGAGCATGCGGCTGGGATTCAGGGCGACTCACATTCGTCCCGCCCCGAATCGACTGTCGTGATTGATGGAAAAACGGTGACCCTCGATCAATTGAAAAGCATGCGGGATGCCGAAAAGCGTTTGGGGAAGTTTGCCTTCGTGGTCGACAAGTTGAGGCTCGACGCCTTGGTCGGATTTCTCTTCCCCGAGGTGGGGGATATGGCCACGGCGACGTTGGCACTGTATCCCGTGCTCGAGGCGGTGCGGGCCGGAGTCCCGCGAATGACAGTGGTGCGTATGCTCATCAACATCGGTGGCGATTTGGGCATTGGTCTCATTCCTGTGGCCGGCGATGTGGTGGATGCGTTTTTCCATGCCAATGTGAAAAACCACAAACTGTTCGCCGAGCATCTGGCTCAGGTCGAGAGGGAATTCGCCAACCATCCGGAGCAGCTTCGCGAGGCGCGTGAAAAAGGCGCCGTTCGCCAAGCGCGTGCGGGCATCGAAGGGGTGTTG
>JACRIF010000017.1 GCA_016220125.1 Candidatus Peregrinibacteria bacterium | reverse complement strand
GGAAAGTCGAAAAAGAATGCCACCGCTGAGGAGTCGACCCATGTGGTGCAGTCCGATGAAACCGTTTATCTTCGGCAAATGGCCCTGTGCAATGTGGCGGGAAGGGAGGAGATGAAAGCGATTTCAAAGGCCAATAGAAAATAGCATCCGTTGAAACCTGGGAAAAGTTTTCACTTGAGACTCTCGCTTGAGACTTGAGACTAAAAATAATTCACCGTTCGTCCGTTCGGCACCACCTCGATCCACGTCTGCCCGCGGTTTAACGGGATCTCTTTGCCGTCCGTGTCGAAGAATTTCGTCCAGCTTGAGGAGGCGGGCTGGTCGTCGCTGTTGATGGACGAGTCCTTTTCCCATGTGCCTTCGATGGCTTGGCCATCCCGGAAGACGATCGCTTTGCCTGTGCCATGGGTCTGCAGGCGCAATCGGCCCGCATCGTCCAGCACTTCCATGTCCACGAATTGCACAAGCACATTCGCGGGTTTCAGGTCGTGGTGCGACTTCCCTCCGTTGAATCGGGAATACAAATGGGTCGCCGGATCGTAAACGTATTTCACGGCGTAGGGCGAAAGCGAGAAATCGATGGTGATCGTGTTGATGGTGCCGGAGGTGGTATCCATTTCCTTGAAGGGGAAACGGGGCGAGGCCAGCGGTTCGCTGTAGTTGGCCTTTTCCAATCGTTGGTGGATCTTTTCGGTCGACGTGAAGGCGTTGTGGGGCGCCAAATATTGTTTGTCCCGCCAGATGGTGATGAAGTCCGAGAACTCGTCGATATTGAATATGCGGAAATTGTTTTTCAAATCGCCCAATGCCTCGTTGCTTCCGCCCACATGGGTGAAGGCCGCCCTATATTCCGAGGCCCACGTCACAAAATAGGGGCGCGCCGAGCGAACGGGGCCGATTTTTTCGACGGGCGCGCCATCGAACAAGGCAAGCAGGCGGGTGATTCCGCCCTCGGCCAAGGTTTCGTAAACCAGCGAAGCGCTCTCCAATCCGGCTTGTTGCCCTCGGATGGGGGTGTAATTCTCGATGACGACCGCCAGGGTTTGCTCGGTGCCCGCGCTGGCCGCGGTTTTGGCGCCATTCAAGTTTGAGGTGCGATTCTCCGACAACAGGGCCAAATCCTCCTTGAGGTTGTGGGTATCGCCGTCATAAACTCCCCGCTCTTCCAACGGCTGGATTTCCATTTGCGTGCGCAAGCGATTGCGGACCACGGCGCCGATCGCCAGATCCGAAACGATGAAGGTGACGGCCGCAATGGTCAGCACGGCACCCAAAAACCAGGGATCCACATGGAATCTCTGGCGGAATCGTTGTGAGAGGTTTTTGAGATCCATATTTCAAAAGTCTCAAGTGACGAGCGAGAGTCTCAAGGGAAGCAAATTTTGACATTGCCGACACTTGAGACTTGCGACTCTCGCTTGAGACTAGGAAAATTATTTCTTCTTCTCCTCTTTCTTGGCAGCGGGGGCTGCGGCGGCTCCTTCCTTCTTGGCACCCTCGGCGCCTTCGGCAGGGGCTGCTGCGCCTTCGGCAGGAACGGCTCCAGGAACAGGAGCTGCGGCTGCTGCTGCGGCCTTCGCGGCCTCTTCCTCCTCGGTCGGCCTCGGCGACGAGACGGTGGCGAGGGAGATGCCCAGATTGTCCAGGACTTTGACGGAAGACGGGAATTGGACGTCTTTGATCTTGAGCGAGGTGTGGAAGTCGACCAATCCGCCGATATCGACAGTGACTTCGCGGATCAAATCTTTCGGCAAACATTCCACTTCGATCGTTTTCTTGTTCTGCACCAGCACGCCACCCAAATCGCGGACGGCAGGGGAAATACCCACCATGCGGACGGGAACCTGGGCGCGGATCGGCTTGTTCATGTCGACGGCCATCACATCGGCGTGGATGATCAGGTCGGTGATGGGATCGTATTGCAAATCATGCACCAACACCGGGAGCGCCTCTTCCTTCTCGTTCACAAACGAGAGGATCGTGCTTCGTCCGCCCTTGTCGTAGGCTTTGCGGAATTCCTGGTAATTGACCGAAAAGCTGCGGTTTTTGACCCCTTTCGCATAATAGGCAACCGGAATGCGGTTGGCTTTGCGGGCGTCTTTGGCCGTGGCGTAGGAGGTTTCGGTGACCTTGAGCGTGATCGGTTCCATGAGGGTAAGTTTACTAATTACAGGTTATGGCGATGTGAGACAAGTTGTCGAAGAAAAATATCAGTTGCCTTGCTATTTTACTGATTTTTTTTATTATTTCAACCTGATTTTTCCTTAGACGCTTTTCAGTTTGGACAATTGATGGACAACGTCGCTGCGGGTCACGATGCCCACCAGCTTCTTTTTGCTGTCGATCACAGGGAGTCGGTTCACCCGGTGTTTCGCCATGGCGTTGATGGTGTCTTGAAGGGTCGCGTTTTCCATGAGGACAAACGCGGGGGCGGTCATCAGCTCCTTAACCGTCTCGGCGCAATGGTCTTTGAAATGCTTGTTGAACTCCTCCACGTTCTCCAGATAGATAATACCTCCCAGCAGGTTGATCGAGCGGGGGGCTTTGAGGGTGGTGAAATGCTCCAGCAGGTCGCTTTCCGTCACGATGCCGACCACATGGAGCTTCTTGTTCACCACGGGAACCCCGAGAATGCCATGCTTGTCCATCAATTGGAAAAGGTCTTTGATGGATTCGTTCTCGTCGACCGCGATGACTTTTTTGGTCATGAAGGTCTTCGCCTGTTTTTTGAGGATTTTTTCCATAATTTAGTTTAGGTGGTTCGATTATAGCATGTGTTCCTGAGTGCGAAGTATTCAGGTTCGCCAGCCCCACTAGGCTGCTGGCGCGCCAGCCGAAGCTCCAACTTTTTGGGGCGAAGGCTGGTGCTCGGGGTGGGGATCGAACCCACGCTCCCGAAGGAACAGGATTTTAAGTCCTGCGC
>JACRIF010000016.1 GCA_016220125.1 Candidatus Peregrinibacteria bacterium | reverse complement strand
TTGCTACGGCATCGGGCCGTCGCGCGTCATGGGCACCCTGGTCGAGCTGATGAGCGACGAGAAGGGGATTCGCTGGCCCAAGTCCGTCACGCCCTTCCAGGTGCATATGACCACCCTGGGCAACGACGCCAAGACGATTGAGGAGGCCGAGGTGCTTTACGAGGCTTTCCGCGAGGCAGGCATCACGGCGTTGCTCGATGACCGCGACGAACGCGCGGGCGCCAAATTGAACGACGCCGACCTGATCGGCATTCCGCTTCGGTTGGTTGTTTCCGCACGCACCCTTGAAAAGCAGTCGGTCGAATGGAAGGAGCGCTCCGTGAAAGACGCGGAGATTGTGAAAATTGATGGATTGATCAAGAAGATCCAATCCTTTTATTCCTAAATTCAGTGAGTAGTTTGTAGTGCGTAGTACCCAAAACTACAACCTACAACCTATAACCTATAACCTATGAAGGGAATCATTCTCGCCGGCGGTTCCGGCACCCGGCTCCATCCGCTCACCAAGGTCACCAGCAAACAGCTGTTGCCGGTGTACAACCAGCCGATGATCTATTTTCCGCTGAACACCCTGCTCAAGGCGGGCATCCGCGATATTTTGATCATCGTTGCCCCGGAGCATTCGGGTGATTTCGTGAACCTCCTCGGATCCGGAAAACAGTTCGGCGCGCGTTTCGCCTATGAAGTGCAGGACCACCCCGAGGGCCTGGCCCAAGCTTACCTCATCGCCGCGGATTTTATCGGCGACGAATCCGTGGCCATGATTTTGGGCGACAATATTTTCACGCACGATTTTGGTCCCGCGGTTCGCTCCTTTAAATCGGGGGCCACAGTGTTTGCCAAGCAGGTTCCGGATGCCCAACGTTTTGGCGTGATCGAGTTCGGTCAGGGAAACACGGTTTTGAGCATCGAGGAAAAGCCGGCCAAACCCAAATCCAACTTCGCTCAGGTGGGCTTCTATATTTTCGACAATCGTGTCATCGAATTCGCGCGCAATTTGAAACCCAGCAAGCGGGGTGAGCTCGAGATCGTCGATCTTGGCAACATCTACCTGAAAAACAAGGAGCTCCACGCAGAGGTTCTTGAGGGCGACTGGATCGATGCGGGAACGTTTGAGAGCCTTTATCGGGCCGCCACCGTGGTTCGCGAGAAGGATTTGGGCATCGATATGGATGCCTACCGGGTGCACGTTGAAATCAAGAACGTCAAGAAGCCGATGGCGATGTGAGGCTATCGAGAAGCGGAGGCCTACTTTTCTTTGAGATACTCCTCGCAAAATTCCTTGGCATTGGGTGCCACTATGAATTTGGCATAGTCTTTTATCGGCATCCAAATCAATTCATCAAAGGCCATGGGCTCCATGATTTTTGGGACCCCACCGTCTTGGATTTTTGAGATGAAAACACGGCTCAGATAATTTTTTCCGTCGATGCTCAAATCCCGTGGGCCCATATCCTTCATCAGCTCAACAGCGCATCCGATTTCCTCCAGGGTTTCCCGTATCGCGGTTTGCTCGGCGGATTCCCCCGGTTCCACCTTCCCTCCGGGGAATTCGTAATGGCCATGCTTTCGTTTCCACAGCAGGAGAAGTTTGCCATTTTCGATGATGGCGCATCCGGACAATGCAATTTTCTCCATTGTTTGGAAATTATTTTACTTTGCTTTTGTAATAGGCTTCCCTTGGGTTGGGCTGAAACCAATGCCCCCATCGGTAGACGATGGCGTCTTTGAGGTGCTGGCGTAGCGTCCAACGCGTGAAAAAGGCCTTGAGTCCGCCCGCGCTCGCGCGAATGCCGTCGGCATAGACCGCCACCTCGGGATAGTAAATCACCTGCCATCCCTCCTTCCAGCATTTAAAGCAGTAGTCGGGATCGGACATGAAGATGAAATAGCGCGAATCCAGGCCTCCGAATTTATCCCATAGGCTTCTGCGGGTCACCCAGAACGACGACTGGATCCAGTCGACCGGTTGGATGAGGCCATAGTTCAAGTGGCGCATTTCGTCATGGGCGACCCAGCCTTTGATCAGGGGTAGTCGCCTGAGCCACGTTCGGCGCGCGACTTGCAGGGTGAGCTTGGGGAACGCGCGCACGGTCATGGCCACCGATCCGTCGCCGTCGTTGATCTGCTTGGGTCCCAACACCCCGATCTCGGGATGGTGCTCCATGTATCGCACTAATTTTTGAAGCGTGTGCGGATCGCGCCAGACAATGTCGGGATTCACGATCAAAATATACTCACCGTGGCTGTGGGAAACCCCCTGGTTGTTTCCCCGAATATATCCCACATTCGTATCGTTGATGAAAATTTTTACATCTGGATATTTTTTCAGGGTTTTCAGCTTTTCCGCATTCAGGGGGTTGCAGGAATTGTCCACGATGATCACCTCGAAAGGGAAATCGACCTTTTGGGCATGGATGCTGTCGACATTCTCGCAGACGCGTTTGCTTTTGAGGTAATCGAGAATGATGATGGAAACTTTTGGATGGGCCATAATTGGGTGTTTACCGTCTCGGCATTTTTGTTAAATCATCAGCTGTTCAATCTCGGATGCCGGCACGCGGATTTTCATGGCATCCCGACGCGCTTGAATTTCGGACCGTTTTTCCTTCACAGCGTTGAACTGCTTGAGCATGGGGCGCTCGAACAACGCCACAAACACGATGGAGGCCCAACGATAGAGAATGGTTTGGAGCTGGGTCCAAACCGAAAAGCCGCGATCCTTGAAATCCTTCATCAGCATGACCTCCTGGCCGAAGAACGAGCTTTCGCGCGCCCAGAGCGATTTTTCGCTTCTCGATTTCACGATCCTGCCCAGCAACGTGGTGAATTGATCCGCGTTCTTCGCCTGCCGCTCGTGCCAGGCGACGGCCTGGGGGACGGTCACGGTTTTCCATCCCGCCCATTGAAGGCGGTAGGCCAAGTCGACATCGTTTTTGTAGTGAATCGTCTCGTCAAACACCTCCAGCCGATTGACTTGGAGGCCTTGGTAGGCGATATCCTCCAGTGTTTCCCGACGAAATAGGGCCAGCGCGCCGGAGGGCCCCAAAATTTTGATTGCCCCATCGTATTGCCCGCGGTCCTCCTCACCCTGCCCCAAATCCACGAAATGGTGGCATTTCCGGATGGCGATTCCGCAACTGTCCAGGCGATTTGTGAGCGAGCCCTTCAGGTCGTTCTCTTTTGTCTTGGCGAAATCCCAGTAGCGAAGCTTGGGGGTTGCGGTGCCCATTTTCGCGTTTTCGGGTTTTTCAAGCGCTTCGACCATTCGAGACACCACATCCGGCGCGTACCACATGTCGTAGCTGGCGCAGAGGTAATAAGCCCCTTTCATTGTGCGCATGAGCGCATTGTGTCCGCCACTATGCATGATATTTGGCCCCTTTTCCATTTGCGCCTTGGCCACTATTTCGGGCATCT
>JACRIF010000019.1 GCA_016220125.1 Candidatus Peregrinibacteria bacterium | reverse complement strand
GATATCCAAAGCAGCGCGATCACGGATATCGCCAGCGTGGTCCGCTCCACCAAAGAGGCGATCCGGATGGCCTCGTCCGAAGCGGGCCGCCAGCCCACCCAATTGGTGCTGGGAATAGCGGGGGAGTTTGTGAAAGGGGCCACTTCGACGCTCACCTACCCGCGCGAGGAGGCGCAATCCAAGATCAACTTGGCCGAGCTTCGCAACATCGTCCACAAACTGGAATGGCGCGCCTTCGCCGAAGTCCGAAAGTCGCTTGGGGAAGAGACGGGCTTTCCCGAGATTGACATCAAACTGATCGAAAGCTCCATCGTGGATGTGCGCATCGACAAGTACCGGGTCAGCAACCCGTTGGGCTTCCAGGGAAAGGAGGTTGAGATGTCGATCTTCAATGCGTTCGCTCCGTTGGGTCATTACGGGGCGCTCCAAAACATCGCCCAGGACTTGGAGTTGGAATTGCTGGGGATCATCTCGGAGCCATTCGCCCTGTCCCGTTGCGTGGAGTCCGAGGAGGGGTTGTCCGCGATTTTCGTGGACGTCGGCGGCAGCTCCACCGATGTGGCCGTGGTGTCCAATGGCGCGGTGCAGGGCAACAAAATGTTCGGCATCGGCGGGCGCACCTTCACCCGAAGGTTGTCGGTCGAGCTCAACATCTCCTTCGAGGAGGCGGAGCGCCTCAAGTTCGCTTATTCCGAGGATCGGCTGGAGCAGAAATCCAAAAAGATCATCGGCGACATCGTGAACGACGACATGGAGGTGTGGCTTGAGGGGTTGGTGCTTTTGCTGTCGGAGTTCAAACTGGATCAATTGCCCCCCAAAATCATCCTCTGCGGAGGCGGGACCTATTTGCCCGAGTTCAAGGCCACCCTGAATTCCACCAAGTGGCATAAACGTCTGCCATTCATTCGCACACCCCAGGCCACTCATTTGTTGCCCAAAGAGATCCAATCGATTGTGGACGAGACCAAGAAAGTTCGTGATCGCGAGGACATTGTGCCTCTGGCCCTGGTCATCGAGGGGATCAAGCTCTCCGGCGACGAGACCATCGTTCAGAAGGTCCTGCGCAAGGTCATCAGCATCATGAAGGTTTGATCCGCGTTAAACGGATCGTTAACAGTATGGAGGAGGAGACAATTTAAAATCCGTATAATTCACCATAGGGGATTGTTTTTGTAAACAAAAGAAATCCCGTACAATGTATCTTATGCGGGATTTATATTCATTCAATTAAGAATGTTAGATCAATTTGTCATCCATCTGTTATCCATTTGGCCAATTAAACCTCCTTCGCCGTGATGATCAACCGTCGCAAAGTCGTACCAACCGGGGTGCAGGTCATCAGGGTCGAGATCTTCTCGTCCACGGGTTGGGCCAAAACATCCACGTTCGAAGGCTTCACATCCTTCTTGGAGGTGACCTCGTAGGTGAATTTGTTCTGCTTGTAATACACGTAATACCGGTCCCCGACCTCGAGTTTGCTCAGCGTCGCGAAGACATCCTTGTACTGGCCCGGATCCCAGGGGTAATAGGAGCTGTGTCCGGTGATGAAAACGTTGCCGTATTGGCCTGGTTTGGCGGTTCCGGGGTAATGGACCACGCCCTGTTGCAATCCGCTTTGGATCTGCTTCTCAAGATCGGTCCAGTTTTCGCCTCGGATCTGCTCGGCGCCGGTGTCGACGATCGGAATGCTTTTCCCGAGCTTGGGGATAACCAAGCGCTGGTCGGTGGGGGCGATGGCCAAATCGGGCCAGGCAAAACTCTTGCGCTCCACCTTTTTGTCCGGAAGGACCGGAAGGAGCAATGCGGAGTTCTCGCTGGTTGTTTCGCCGGTGGAGGCCTCAAGGGACTCCTGGGCTTTGGCTTGCGCCTCGGGATTCAGCAGGCCTGAGAAAATGGTTCGGTAGGCATTGAAATTGAGCGCGAAAAACGACACCACGAAAATCATTCCGGTCACGACTGTGAACCGGACAAATTGCCAGAGCTTCTCCATGAAGGAAAAGGGTTCCACTCCCCTGCCGATGTTTTGCTCGCGAGAAGCCATATTATTTGGACTCTTAATTGTATCACAGAGTGCTCTGAAATACAAGGTTCGGTTGGTGAGGTTTTCTTAGGGGCTATATGACTAAAATATCATATTTACAGTATTTTGTCAACATTATTTCCCCTCTGATTTGGGGGGTTCAATGCGAGGGAAAAGGATGCATCCCACCCCCACATTGTTCCAACGGGGGACACTCCCCCACTCCTGCTCGTCCGAAAATCGTTCGACGGGAGGCAGGCCGATCATCAGGCGGATCTTTTGCGCGGAGTCTGGCAAAAGGGGCGACACCATCAGGCTGATGTGGCGGATCGTCTCGATCAGGTTGCACAGCACGGAGCGGGCCCGGGCCAGATCGGTTTTGGCCAAAGACCAGGGTTTTTCCTGGTCGATGGTCTTGTTGCAGAAATCGATGAGCTTCCACACATGCGAAACCGTTTCGTGCACATTGCTCTCGTCCATCGAAGCCATGTAGTGCTTCCACGTCTCGGCGACCATGGCGCGATACGCGTCGCTCTCGACCCCGAATTCGAAGTCGGTGATGCCGTTTTTGCTGATGAGGTTGTGGACGCGATTGACCAGATTGCCCAAGTTGTTCGCGAGGTCCGAGTTGTAGCGCTCCATGAACAAGGTGTCGTTGTAGTCGCCGTCGCGGCCGTTCGGGATTTCGCGCAGGAAGTAGAAGCGGACGGCATCGGTGCCGTAGCGGGCAAGCAGCCCGATCGGATCGACCACGTTGCCAAGGGATTTGCTCATCTTTTGACCCTCGTGGGTGATGAACCCGTGCACGAGGATGGATTTGGGGGGTTGGATCCCCGCGGCGAGGAGCATGCCGATCCAGATGCCGGCATGGAAGCGCACGATATCCTTGCCGATCACCTGCAAGTCGGCGGGCCAGAAGGTTTTGTAATCCGCCGATTCCTCGGCGTAGCCGATCGCGGAGATGTAGTTGGTGAGCGCGTCGGACCACACGTACATCACTTGGGTCGGGTCGCCGGGCACCTCGACGCCCCATGGCAAAACCGTGCGTGGGCGTGAAAAGCTGACGTCGGTGAGCCCTTCCCGCACCACGCCCAAAATTTCGTGCTTGCGCGCCTCGGGAATAATCTTCAGGGTGTCGCTTTCGATCAGCTTGAGGATCTGGGGGCTGTATTTGGAGAGTTTGAAAAAATAGTTCTTCTCGCGCACGATCGACGGGGGTTTCAGGTGGATGGCGCAATTCCCGTTCACCAAATCGCGGGGTTGCATGAACACTTCGCATCCTTCGCAATAAAGCCCTTCGTATTCCTTCTCATACAGGTCCCCGGCGTCCGCCAGTTTCTTCCACAATTTTTGGCAGGCGGGCCAATGGCGTTTCCGGTCGCTGGTGCGGATGAAATCGTCGTTCGAAAGGTTCAGCAATCGATCCAAATCGATAAAGGTTTGCGCGTTCTTGTCCACGAATGCCTGCGTGTCCATCCCCGCCTTCTTGGCGGAGTTGTAGATCTTCACCCCATGCTCGTCCGTTCCCGTCAGGAAGAAGGTGTTGTCCCCTTTCAGGCGGTGGTAGCGCGCCAGGGCATCGGTGAGCACGAATTCGAGCGCATGACCCATGTGGGGCGCGGCGTTCACGTACGCGATGGCGGTGGTGACGTAGAATTTATTTTTCATGGCGAAAAAGGCATCAGAAAATACGGTGTCACTTTACCGTAAACAAGTGTGAAAGTTCAAGTTAAAGGCAGTAGTCAAAGGATCATTGATCCCTTGAACTCTTAACTCGTAACTCTTAACTCTTAACTCTTAACTCTTAACTCTAAGCTGTTCATTAGGCAGCCACCTTGTAAACCAAATCGATGATATTGGTGACCAGCGCGTAGGAGAGGATGACCGCGAGCAGGCCCATCACCGCGTATTTGATGATCTTCTTGGCATGGTCCGTGGCCTCCTGGTCGCCGAACGAGGTGATGTAGCGGATGCCGCCGATCACCAAAAACAGGACAGCCATGCTGCCCGAGGCGTAGAGGATCAGGTTGATGGCGAAAAGCAAAATTTCGCTGATACGGGTCTCGACTCCCGCAGAGGAGGTTTTGACCCCCGGGAGGTTTTCGGGTCGTAGCACATCCTTGAAGGTGTCGATGCCAATGCCAAACGCCTCGCGCACATGGGTCGAGAGCAGAAGGAAGGTGCCTAGGAGGAGGGCGGGCAATTTTTTCATGGAGTGGAACGCATTAAAGGACCAAATCGAAGAAGTTGATCTTGGTGACGGCTGAGACGATGGCGAAGGCCAGGGTCACAAAGGCGAAGCCGACCAGCGAGAAATAGAGCATGGTCTTGGCCTTGGTCACGTTCTCCTCGTTGTCGTAGGCGATGACGAGCATGACGCCCGACACCACAAACGAGACCAGGATCGCGATCGTGGTGAGCCGAAAAAGCATTTTCACGATGTACGGAATGAACGTGCCGGTGATGGTCGCGGTTTTCTCCCCGGAACCGGGGACGGTCCCCTCTCCGCCAACGGAAGTTGCCCCAGGTTGCACCGGGGTGATTTTAGGAGGCGTGATTTGGGCCAAGAGATTTGAATGCGATGGGCTGGAAACCGTGACGCTGTCGAAAGCCATGGCCAGGGGCATGGCGGCCCAAAGGGAAATCCAAAGTCCCAAAACCAGGGAGGCGAGGCGAAAGCGGTGGGGTTTGATTGGATGGTTCATGATGGAAGGGGTTCAGGCGCCGAAGCGGATGCTGGTGATAAGCGAAACAATGGCGTACGAGGTGATGGCCAATATCAGGCCGAGAACGGCCCACGCGATGGTCTTGGTGGCGTTCTTGTGCTTCTCGGTGTCACCGTAGGCGGTCAGGTATTGGTAGCCGCCCACCATGATGGCGATGACCGCCAAGGCGGCGGCAAGGCCGACCAGGTAGCGAATGGCAAACGGGATGAGCCGGCTGAAGACGAAGCTGGATTTGATATCCGTTTGAACGAAGGAGCCCCCCGGCAGAATATCGCCCCCAATGGGCTGGCTCAGCTTCACCTCGCCCTGGGCATGCGCCCACGGAACCGACGGGATAAGCGTCAATGCCAAGCCTAGGATCGAATTTGCAAACGAACGGAATTTCAGCATGCGCATGAATATAAAATTAGAATTGTTCCTTCGTACTTAAGCACTTACGGACTTGCGAACTTAGGCACTTCGGTTTAAAAAGCGAAAAACGTGGGGTTGATCGTGTACAAAATAAGTGAGGCAGCGAACCAGACAATGATGCCGGTGAGCGCCTTGATGATGCGGGATTTTCCTTGGCTGACGCCCTCGTCCCCATGGGAGGTGGTGATCTGGATGCCGCCGACCACCACGAAGAGGACGGAGATGCCAATAATCAAGCCCGACATGTAGTTGTAGACCAGGGCGATGTAGTTGTACAAAAGCCCAAAAGGCCCTTGCTGCTCCTTGCCCGCCTCGCGGGTCAACACCGCTTGAAGGGGGCCTCGGGTGTTGCCTTGGATCGATCCTCCGTTCCAAACCTTGTAGGTGCAAAGACCATTCAGGCAATCCACCACATACAGGTCGAAATTGGCCTTTCCTCCGATCGGTTCCTCAAGGAAAAGGCAGTTGGACGGAATGGTGTTCACTTTCTTGTCGCCCTCCTGTCCGCTCTTGCCTCCGCACTTGTTGGGGCTCACGGCATCGGGGGCGTTTTTGGCGTCACCGCCACCGGCGGGGGCCGCGGCGTCCGCGGCAAGGGCGGGCACGGTCGAAAAGGCAAGGAGGAGGCAAAGGACCAGTGAGGCAAGAAGGCGCTTAGGCATAGATGCTTTTGATAAGAAGCTGGACCGTGACCACCATCAGGTAGGCGCCCAGCACAAACACGAGGCCAATGGCGGCCCGCTGGATGGTTTCGACGCCATGCTTGTAGCCATCCTCGCCGGCCGAGGTGATCATCTGGAATCCGCCCCACACCATCATCAAAACAGCCACCGAGCCTGCCAAGGTGGCCAGAATGGTGATGCCGCGCTCAAGGAAATAGTTGACCCCTTTCTTGATCCAGCTGGCCTGGCTTCCCGTTTTGATGGCGGGGTTGGTGATGCCGCCCAAGTCGAACATGAATTCCGTGCTTTTAAGATTCCCCTCGGGTGGTGTGGCGGCATCCGCGGCGTGGATTGGCCCGACCGAGCAGAACAACCCAAGCTGAAGCGCAAGGGCCGCAAGTGCGAGGCAATGGGCGATTTTTTTAAACATGTTTTTTGTTTTGAATTTTTTGCCTACCAATTCTTCTATATATTTTATCACATCTGGAGCAATTTTACCACTCCTTTGGCTCCCAGAACTAGTCCGCGAGGAACGCGTGGGGCTTCTCGCCCTCGGGGAGTGCCGGGTTCAGGGTCACTTCCCCCTCGGTGATCTTGATCACGTCCTTGTCGATCTTGCCGAATTCCTTGCTGGCGTTGTTGTAGCTCGAGACCGTGGTGTTCAAATGGGTGCCCATTTTGGCCATGGCATCCTGGTAGGCGTTCAAATGGCGGCCCAAATCCCCCACCCGCTTCTGGATCTCGCGCGCGGACTCCTCGATCTTGAGCGCCTTGAGCCCCTGCATCACGGTTTGCAGGTAGGCGTAAAAGGTCATGGGCGAAACGAGCACCACGCGCTTTTTGAAGGCGTATTCGATCAAGTCGTGGGTGTTCACGTCCAGCGTTCCCACGCGCATGCTGAGCAGGTTGTAGAACACGCCGTCCGCGGGGATGAACATGAAGGCGAAATCGGTCGTGTCCTCGGAGGTGCGCACGTATTTGGAGGTTTCGTCGATGCGGAGCTTCAAATCCTCCTTGAATTTGCGTTCCATCTTTTCGCGCGTCTCCTCCCCCTTCTCCTCCATCATGCGGTTGTAGTTCTCGAGAGAGAATTTCGCATCGATGGGGATGATTTTCTCGCGCACGAAAATCGCGGCGTCGACAATCTCGCCGTTCTTGAACTTGTACTGCATCTTGAACTGTTCCGGGGCCAATTGGCCGTTGAGCAGGTTTTCCAGGAAGAACTCGCCCAGGATACCTCGCTGTTTTGGATTTTTGAGGATATTCTCCAAACTCTTCATCTGCTCCGCGAATCCAACCACCTGCTTGTTGGTCTCGTCGAGCTTGGTCAGCTTTTCGGTCACCGACTTGGTGTTGTCCATCACATCCTTGACCATTTTCGCGGTCGAGGCGAACTGTTGCTGGAGCGACTGGTTCAAAGTCTCGCTCGACTTTCGCATCTGGTCGTTGATGGTTTTATCTTGGGTCTTGAGTCCCTTTTCGATCTCGAACAATTGCTTTTGCAGCATGAGCATCGCCTGGTCGTCCTTTTTTCCCTCCTGCAGGGTTTTCAAGGATTCCAAAACTTTGTAGCCGACAAAGGCGATGGCCAGAATCGCGAAGATCAGGAGCAGGGTGGTCAAATCCATAATTCAAAATAAATGAGGCAATTAGAGTGTAGTCGAATCATCCCAAAGTTTCAATCGCAGGCCGACCCTGGTCGGATCACATCGCGCGGTCGCAAATCTTTTTGAAGGGGCAGAAACTGCAGGTTATTTTGGAGGGCGTGGCCGTGAAATCGCCCTCGTTGATCCGGTCGCCCAACTCTTTCACGGTGGCTTTCGCCTTCTCGAGAACCTTGGCATCGGGTGTGGTGGTGACGATCTC
>JACRIF010000015.1 GCA_016220125.1 Candidatus Peregrinibacteria bacterium | reverse complement strand
TGAAAAGTGCAGAGGACCAAATAAAGTATTTTATGGCACCTTTTGAACCATCTTTTATTCCTCCTACTACTGACAGGCCGAATACTAAAAATGCAATACCTAGGCTCATTGGGAGGATATCAGCTTTATAATCAATTTTTTTGCCAAATAAGCCAAAATAATAATAGGTTCCAAAGAAGCCTGTAATTGCAATTAAAATCGATAGAAAATAAATATAAGGCTTTATTTTATGGTGTGAATTTTTCATAAGCATTTTACTAGTCGAGCGAATCTTATGGTCACAAAGTGAGTTGCAGTCGTAATCTAGTATTTTACCCCCCATAGCTCGTCCTCAACCTCCGCTCCTTCTCAAACCGCTCAATCGCCAACTGGATGAGCCGATCGATCAGCTCCGTGTACCCGATTCCGCTCGCCTCCCACAGCTTGGGATACATCGAAATCTTCGTGAACCCCGGCATGGTGTTTATTTCGTTCACGTAGACCTCGCCCTCCTCCGTCACAAAGCTATCCACCCGTCCCAGCCCCTCGCAGGCCAGCGCCTTGAATGTGCGGAGGGCGGCGTCCTGGACTTTTTTCGTGGTCTCGGCGGAGAGTTTCGCGGGGATCTCCAATTTCGCCCCGTTCTCGTCGATGTACTTGGCCTCGTAGGAATAGAAGTCGTGCGTGGGGATGATCTCGCCCGGGACCGAGGCGATGGGGTGGGCGTTGCCGAGGACGGAGCATTCGATCTCGCGCCCTTTGATGAATTCCTCGATCAGGATCTTGTTGTCGTATAAAAAGGCGTCCGCGATGGCCTTCAGGTATTCGGCCTCGTTCGTGGCTTTGCTCACGCCCACCGACGAGCCCATGTTGGCGGGTTTGATGAAAACGGGGGTGCCCAACTGGGCGGTGGCGCTTTCGTAGGAGGGGATTGGGTCCTCCGATTCCAGGCAGAGGAACTTGCCGATCTTCAGGCCCGCGTCGCGCAGGAGTCGTTTCATCACGTCTTTGTCCATCCCCACGGCCGACCCGAGCACGCTGCATCCCACAAAGGGGAGGTTCGCCAGTTTCAGGAGCCCTTGCACGGTTCCGTCTTCGCCGAAGGGGCCATGCAGGATGGGGAACACCACATCGATGGAATCGTGGCTCTCGCCTTTGGCGAAATGCGCCATCTTGCCCCCGCTTTGGGGCACCAGGGCAACGGAATCGCTGGCGGGGCCCGCAGGGGCTGTTTTGGGATCCACAGCGGTCAGCTGGAACACCTGTTGGTCCGTCAGATGCCATTGCCCCGTCTTGTCGATGCCGATCAGAACGGGATTGTACTTTTCCTTGTCCATCGCATCGAAAATGTTCTTCGCCGACCGAAGCGACACCTCGTGCTCCGCGGATTTTCCGCCAAACAGGATGCCGACGTTGAGTTTTTTGTTGGTCATAGGAGTTTAGCTTCGTTAGCTTCCTAGCTTCGTTAGCTTCGTTAGCTTTTTAGGGGGGCGCTTACCGCTTATAGCTTACCGCTTACCGCTTGCTCCTCCCACCCGATCTCGCTGTAAAATTGCCCCGTTTCAATGCAGTGTAGCGCCTGTCGCACCTCGGGCAAAAGGGTTTGGGGCAATCCGACAACGGGATACCAGCGCAGGTCGTCGCATTTGTTGGGTTCCAAATTCTGGAGGTCTCCGCTCCATTGCTCGGCGGTCAGGTAAATATCGATGTATTCGCGGTCCTTCCGGTACCGGTGCATGATGTGGGCCACGTGCACATCCTTCTTCTTCAGCGTGATGCCCACTTCCTCCTTCGCCTCGCGCAGGATGGCCTGAGTGGCGGTCTCCCCGCCGTCCAGATGCCCCGCCACCAAGCTGTATTCCCCGTCGTGGTACCCGGTGTTGAACCGGCGCGACAGCAAAATCTCGCCCTTTTTCCGAAGGACGAGGTACGCCGCGATGTAGATGCGGAACCGTTCGGTTTCAGCCATAGTGGATGGAATGAAAAGCGCTGAGTCCTGTGTCCTGTTTTCTGAGTCCTTTGCTGAGCGAATCAGCGAGCCAGCTTACCGCTTATCGCTTATCGCTGCCGTCGTTCCAGCGCGCTTAGCAACAATCCCGCCGCGATGCCGAGCCGGTGGTCGAGGATGTGCCCGGTGTCGGCCGAAAAATCCAGGGTGATTTTTTCCACGAACGGGTTGAAGTTCTGGTGGAAGGTACCGACCATGGTCCCGCGCAGGGTGAAGTCGTAGCTCTGGGGAATGAGGTTCACCAAAAAGCGGCGGAGCAGGGCGAGGGGCATGCTGTCCTCGGCGATGATGCCGATTTCGGCGTCGTTGTTGTCCAAAATCGCCCACTCGTCCTTGATCATGGATTGCATGCCCTTCCGTTTCAGGGCGCCCACTTTTTCGCCGGTTTTGGAATCCATCACATCGTAAATCGCCGAAAAGTCGATGATGGTGCGGGCGTGGATGTTGAGCAATTCCTCCGTCATGCTCTCGTCGCTGTACAGGCGGATGTCCTCCTTCAATTTGAAGGCCTTCATCTCGGAATAGAAGGCGAGCTTCCCGCTCGGGTCGTACAAGTGGAACTTGAAGTTCGTGAGCGAGAATATTTTCCGGCGGATGGTGAGGGTTTGCACGTCGAATCGGGGGTCAGCCATGGGGATGGGGTTAGGGGATCGGCCGGGCCTCGATTATTTTTGATAGAAAGGGTGCTTGTAGCACATGACTTCGGCCCAGAGCATCAAGCCGTTGATGACGAGCGGGGCGATCGAGTAGCGCATGCTTCCGAGGGCGGAAAGGAGTCCCAGGGCCGTGAAGACAAGCATCACGATGACCGTCCATCGTTGGCCGCTGAAAAGACCCTTGGTCACGAAAATGCCGAGCACGAAGATGGCGGCCAAAGGCACGAGGAAGAACAAGCCGATGGTTCCGAAGAACGCGGGCACCGCGCCCTCGGCGAATTGGCTCATGAACGATCCGCCGGCCGAAATCATCAGCAAAGCGGCCATCAAAAGGCCCAGCATCACCAGTCCGATGATGTTGAGGATCGCCAGAAGCGTTCCTTGCCAGGGGCGGGAAGAGGTGTTGGTCATATTTTTTTTGGGTTAAATTGGGGTTATTTTCGCACAAAAACGCCCCGCGCTCAAGGGGCCCCGAAGGCGGATTGGATCTGGTCGATATGCGCCGTGACCTCGGCCCACGAATGGCATCGGTGGATGCCGGCGGGCAACGGTGTCGCGCGGTTCCACGGGTGGTCGAACAAAAGAACAGGGCGTTGGGGCGAAAAGCATTCCAGGGCTAAGTCGGGCGAGTCGTCCACCAATAGCTCCACGTGGAGCGCGTCGCACAGGCTCAATTTGGTTCGCTCCACCCCGCTGGTGGAATAATGGTTGGCGAAATGGATTCCCGAAAAAAGGCTGGGGAAATGGCGGTCGATCCACACCCGGGTGTCGTCGGCGATGGTTTCGGGTCGAGCGGTGATGACGTGCAGGGTGTGCTGTTCGGCCAGGGCGCGGATGGCCTCTTGGGCGCCAGGCATGGGGAGATTTTCCGTGAAATAGGGGGTTTTGTAGAAGGCGTCGACCTTGCGGATGGCTTCCTCGCGGGTCCCGCCCCACACTTCCCAAAAACGGGGCGAGTGGAATTGCTCCCGCGTCAGCGCCGTGCCATGGGTGGCGTTGTGGTAGTCGATCACGGCGGCCAAGTGATTGGCGAGCACCTCAT
>JACRIF010000013.1 GCA_016220125.1 Candidatus Peregrinibacteria bacterium | reverse complement strand
TTTTTAAGATCCTCCTCTTTTCCGCGGAGGCAAATTCTCCATATCAGGCTTTCCTGCTCTAGGTAGTTGGACATGGAAGTGGGGTAAAAAAGGGGTTCCCGATTACAGTTGGACTTTGACGGGCATCGACATGGGATTTTCCTCGCGCTTCACATAGTGGTGAAGTTTTCGGCGGCATTTGTCGATCAGGCCTTTGGTGGCGAGATGCAAGTCTGGGTCGTTGTAGGCTTTATCGAGTCGAAGCTGCTCTTCGGGGTTTCCGTACAGAAGGACGGACATGATCACCTTTTCTTGCTTGTTGAGGTCCATGTTGGTCTGGATTTCCTGTGCTGTGAGAGGGGGTTTCATGGGCATGATAAAAAAGGGAAGGTGAATAAACGGGTCTCATTCTACCCAACTGTTTTCGAGAGTCAATCGGCTTTGGCCGAAAGGTCGGTCACGATGGCGTGGATCTCTTTTGCGCTGAGCCCATGCCCTTCGGCCCCTTGCTCCAAAGTTTCCATCGTGTTCAGCGAGCACTGGGCGCACCCCAAGCCGTATTTTTCGAACACGGTGAGCGCATGGGGGTTCGCCTTCAGGATCTCGCCGATGGTCATTGTTGCTGTTATGATTTTTTTCATTATGGATGAGCGGTAGGCAGTAAGCGATAAGTTATAAGCGAACCACAACCAACAGTGCTTAACGCTTATTGCTTATGGCTTATCGCTAGCTAAAATGGTTCCACGTCCTCAGCGGTTCCTTCCGGCTTTTCAGGATCGCGTTCTGCAGGGTCAGGAGGCCAAGCAACGCGCATTGGCTGCGTCGCAGGCTGATCTCGATGCCCAGGGAATCGAACAGTTCCCCCTTGGTCATGCCGAGGATTGCGTCCAGCGTCATTCCCTCCACCAGATCGCCCAAAATATCGGCCGAGGCTTGGCTGATGGCGCATCCGTCGCCGGAAAAGGAGTATTTTTTCAAAACAGCGCCCTCGATCTCCAGTTTCGCCTCCACTTTGTCCCCGCACGAATAGTTCGCCTCCTGGTTCCACAGGCTCGGTTGCACCACCTTGTCCTTGTGGAAAGGGTGCTTGAACCGGTCGAGGATGTTTTGGGCGTAGAGGTCCATAGGAGGTTAGAGTATTAGCTTCGTTAGCTTGCTAGGAATTCCTAATGAAGCTAAAAAGCTAAGAAGCTAATGAGGCTACTTTGTAAAATAAGAATAAATCTCTTCCAACACCCCCATCGCCTTATCAATCTCCTCCTTCGTGTTGTAGAAACTCAGGCTCATGCGCGCGGTTCCGGACATCTTGAGGTGGTCCATCAGCGGCTGTGCGCAGTGGAATCCCGCGCGGATGCAGATGCCCTTGCTCGAAAGTCCGTCCGCCACGTCATGGGGATGCACGCCTTGCATGGTGAACGAGACGACGGAGCCACGGTGGTCCAGGGTCTCGGGGCCGACAATCTTTATATAGTCTAGCTTCGTTAGCTTCGTTAGGAGAGTGCTTGTTAGCTCATTCTCCATTTTTTGGATCTTTTTGAATCCCAACTTGGCCATATAATCTACGGCTGCGCCGAATCCGATAGCGCCGGCGATGTTCGGCGTGCCCGCCTCGAATTTTTGCGGAAGTCCAGCGGGGATGAAGCGATCCATGAACACGGCGCTGATCATGTCGCCGCCGTCCATGAACGGGGGCAGGGGATTGAGCAATTCCTCTTTTCCGTAAAGTGCGCCGATGCCGGTGGGGCCGTAAAGTTTATGACCCGTGAGGACTAAAAAATCCACATCCAGATCCCGAACGCTTATTGGCTCGTGGACCGCGAGTTGCGAGGCGTCGACCAGCACCTTGGCGCCCACGGCATGCGCGGCCTTGATGATGGGCTTCAGGTCGGTGATGGTGCCGAGCACATTCGACATGCCCGTGACCGCGACCAGCTTCACTCGCTTATCGAACAGCGCGGGGTCGAGTCGCACGCGCCAGTCGGTGCTGATCCCCATCCATTTGATCTCCAGATCCTTCCGTTCGGCCAATTGGAGCCAGGGGACGATGTTGCTGTGGTGCTCCATCTTCGAAAGAAGGATGACATCTTGCGCCTGTAGGGTTTCGCCGAAGGTGCGCGCGACCAGGTTGATGGCCTCGGTGGCGTTCTTGGTGAAAATGATTTCGTGCTTTTGACGCGCGCCCACAAAGTCCGCCACCTTTCGCCGGGCATCCTCGTATTGGATCGTGGCCTCCTCGGCCAAAAAGTTGGGGCCTCGGTGGATGTTGGAGTTGTAGGTTGTATAAAATTTTTGTTCAGCATCTAGCACCGACTGGGGGCGTTGCGCCGTGGCCGCATTATCAAAGTAGGTCAGTTCGGGCCGGTGTTTGAAAATGGGAAAATCGTCTCGGAGGTTCATGGTTGGTGGATGCAATGACCCATTTTGCCCGAAGGCGCGCAAACGTTTGCGCGCCTTCGGGTGTGGGTGTATTGCGTTTAAATCAATGATAAAATCTCGTCTCTCAATTCCGGCAAATCATTCAACCGATCCGTCACGTCCGAAACGAACCCCCGAACCATCATTCGCCTAGCTTCGTCGGGGGCGATCCCGCGGGAGGCCAGGTAGAACATGTTTTCCTCGTTCAAATTGCTGACCGAGGCACCATGGCCCACTTTAACATCGTTGGTGCCGATTTCAAGGGCGGGCGTGGCGGCGATACGTGCCTCGCGCGAAAGCAAAAGCGAATCCATGCGGAGTCCGCTCTCGGTCCCGGTGCCGTGCCGGCCAATGCCAATGGTGCCCAGGGTTTCGATCGAGGACTGGTCCTGCGCGATGCATTTGATGGTGGAATTGCCTCCGCCCATTTCTTGAGCAAAAAAGTTGTTCAAGTTGAAGCGGTGGCGCTGGGTGGTTTTCGCCAAAATAAAAATGGCGGGATTCAGTTTCACCTCGGATCCGTTGGCCTTTTGGTTCAAGGTTCCCTCGGTGGTCTGTCCACCGATTTGGATCACGATATTCTCAAGGCTCGCCTCTTTTTTTGCCTCGGAATCCCGATGGGCGATGAATGTGGTGGAAGTCGAAAGGGCTTGGAATTCGACCACGCGCAGCTGGCTTCCTTCCTCGGCCACGATCGTTTGTTTGAATTCCAACGATTTTAAATGTGCATCGCCCTCCAGTCGCACCACCACAGTGGCCTTGGAACCTTTGCCCACTTCAATCCTCAGGCTGATCGGCGCCTCCGAATTCGAAGCCTCCAAACCTAGCTCAATGGGGGATTCAACCACCATTCCCGCAGGCACACGCACCAACGCTTCCTGCCCTTGGCAGAGAATGTGGATGGACGATGGTTTGAGGGGGGTAAGGTGCATTAATTGATTTAAGAATCTGGAGATACACTCTCCATAAATGATTGAAAATTAAAAAATTTTAAAAAATCACCATTTAGCACAGCTTTTGCATTTTCATTGTTCATAAAAAACAAAAAATTGAAATGGTACCCCCCCTTATTTTGCTTATTGTGGTCCCATTTCTCGATGCATTCAGCAAATTGATCGACTGCGTTGTTCGGTTTGGCTATTTTCCAGAAGTGCTCAAAATCGTCCAAATTTAGGATTGTTGGCTTGTGCATCTGTAGGTTTTGAAGGCCATTTTCTCGAATGCCGTTAGATACAAAACCGTCAAATTTGTCGAGCATATCAAAATCACCTAAATAATTCTCAGTTACCAAAATTGGAATTATTGTCTTCTTACTTGATTTATATTTCTCCAAATATCCATT
>JACRIF010000004.1 GCA_016220125.1 Candidatus Peregrinibacteria bacterium | reverse complement strand
CCATTCCATTCCGCAATTCTTGGGATGACCTATCCACCTTCGTTAAGTTCATTTGCATTTCTGAGAAGAAATTATTACAATATTTTAAAAGTTTAGGATAATAAAAACTAAAAAAATACCATGAGTTCAAAAATGCTCCGAATATCCGCCACCCTCCTGACGCTCGTTTCGGCATGGACGCCTTCGGCCCTGGCCGCGACATCGACCACCACGCTGAGCATCGGCAACGATGCCCCCAGCTTCACCGCGGGGCCGTCGGACAACGGTTCGGACGGGACGACGCCCACGAACGCGGGGAGCAACGTGACCTTCACGGCCACGGCCACCGATCCGAACGGGGACCAGTGGTATTTGGCGGTGTGCAAAACAAACGCCATCACCCCGGGGAGCAACGCCGCGCCGACCTGCGCGAGCGTGCCCAACACGTGGGCGATCAGCGGGGCCACGAACAGCGCGAGCCAGGCCTCCATCACCTACGCCACCTCGGCGGGGGACGCCGAGAGCAACGACTGGTACGCCTTCACATGCGACAAGGTGGTGGGAACCGGCTCCTGCTCGGCCATGGCGCAGGGAGCAGGATCGAACGGCTCGCCCTTCAAGGTGAACCACAGGCCCGTCATCGGCACTGTGACCGCGGGTAGCAGCTACGGATCGAATGCAAGCGTGGATCCGGGGTCGGGAGCGGGAAGCCCCATCAAAGTCACGACTGATTTCAACTCGGGCAATGATTATGGAAGAGGGCTTCTCGTCGATGCCAATGGAAAATATTTGGTATTTGGAACTGCCGCGATGGCCAACTCGGACTTTGCCGTGGCACGGTACAATTCCGATGGCACGCTGGACACCAGCTTCGACACCGACGGAAAGGTGAGCACCGATGTGATCACCGCAACCCATGACCATGCCTATGCGGCAGCGCTTCAGGCGGACGGAAAAATCGTGGTGGCGGGAACTTCGGACTCGACTCTCACCTTCAATATGATCCGTTACAACACCGATGGCTCGCTGGACACCACGTTCGACACCGATGGAAAGGTGAGCACCAATTTCACTGGGGGAAGCGAGACACCCTATGCCGTTGCCATCCAGACGGATGGCAAAATCATTTTGGCGGGCCAGGCCCACAATGGAGTGGATTATGATTTCGCCCTGGCGCGGTACAACACCAATGGATCGCTGGACACCACGTTCGACACCGATGGCCTGGTGACGACCGGCTTTGGTTCACAGGACTATTGCTATGACATCGCCCTCCAAACGGATGGCAAGATCGTGGCCGTTGGAACCATGGGCAGCGCGCAGGCCGTGATTCGTTACAACACCGACGGATCGCTGGACACCACGTTCGATGGCGATGTGACCATGCCGGGCTATCCCGGGAACGGCAAAGTGAGCACAGTAATCGGTAGCGGAAGTGGTGGAAACAACACCGCCTATGCCGTGGTCCTACAACCCGACGGAAAGATTGTGACCGCGGGTGATGGCTATAATTTAAACTGGGATTTTTCCGTGGCTCGCTACAACACGGATGGTACCTTGGACACCACGTTCGACACCGATGGCAAATTAACCACCGCCATCGGAGCCGGCAGTGTTCAGGATCATGCCTATGACATGGCTCTGCAGAGTGATGGGAAAATCGTTTTGGCGGGTCAGGCCCACAACGGAGCCAATTATGATTTCGCCTTGGCGCGATACTCCGCCACGGGTGCCCTGGACACCACGTTCGACACCGACGGAAAGCTCATCACCACCTTTGGAACCAACGATGAAACCGCTTACGGGGTCGCTGCTCTGTCCAGCGGGAAAATCGTGGCGGCGGGCGATGCCTTTCTAACCAATTCGGATTTCGCCTTGATCCGCTACACCTCCACGGGTGCCGTGGATACCAGCGCTGGAAGCGGATCGATTTATGTCAGAACAGGTGTCACCGACACCGACACGGACACCTCGCCCGACACCATCAGCCTGTACGTGTGCAGCACCAACGACTTCACGGGGGGTACGTGCGCAGCCACCACTTTGTGCTCCACAACAGGGGTCGCCTCCGGGGCGAATGCGGACTGCACCATCACGGGCACCGTGCCGGTACCCACGGCGCACGGCAGCTATGCTATCTACGTATTCCTGAAGGACAGCCATGGATTCGCCGACGCGGGGACCGCCAACACCCAGAGCTACTCGGTGACGGACACGGCGCCCTACATTTCGGACTCGAACGCCTACTCGGTCACCAACATCACCCTGACGGCCGACTCCTCCACGGCCAAGAGCTACACCGTGACCGTGAAGGACGACAATGGGGACAACGACATCGTTTCTGTGACGGGGGTGCTGTTCGACGACACCGCGGTCAATTTGGCTTCGGGCACGTGCAGCTCGGATGAAAACGACTGCTTCCCGGGCGTGTCCTGCTCACTGAGCAACAACGCCTCGGGGACGGACAACTCGGCCACCGCGACCTGCGCGTTCACGGTCTGGTTCAACGCGAACTATTCCTCCAACTGGAGGCTGCATGCGAACCTTGCCGACGGAACCTCGACCGTGACGAGCTCGACGGATTCCGCCGCAATCGCAACCAACGCCGTGCAGGCCATCAACGTGCCGGAGGCGGCCATCGCCTATGGGACCATTGCGCTGGGGAACGTGTCGTCGGGAATAACCATCACCCTGCAAAACGTGGGCAACCAGACGCTGGACCTGCTCGTCGAGGGAACCGATATGGGAAGGACCGGTGGAGGCGGAACCATTGCGGCGGGACAGCAGAAATGGCACAACACAATTCAGGACTTCACCTACGCCTCGGCGGGAAACACCTTGGTGACCAGCTCCGCGGGCGCCACGACCAAGGCGGCGGGATGCGCGGACCGCGACATAACGGTGCGGAACGCCCACATCTCGGGCAGCGGGTCAGATGAAAGCCTGTACTTCAAGCTCCAAATCCCAAGCAGTCAGACCGCCGGCTCGTATACCGGCACCAACACACTGGCGTCGACTTCCGCGAGCACGTGCTCGGACGGGGAATAAACTAGCTGGGAGCTTTGAGCTGAGAGTCAAAACGAAACAATCAAAAATCCCCCCGATGCAAATCGGGGGGATTTTTTAAATAGATCAATCAAAGACCACCACGTCCTCAAGCTTTTGGCCCAATTCTTTCGCTTTCAACACCCTGCGCATGACTTTGCCGTTGCGGTTCTTGGGGAGCTTGTTGATGTATTCAATTTCGTCGGTGACGGCCACGGGGCCCATTTCGGAGCGGATTTTTTTCTTTATCCCGTCCGATATCTCGTCGGAGCCGACAAAGCCTTTTTTGAGGACGACAAACGCCTTGGCGCTTTCGCCCTTGATCTTGTGGGGCTTGCCGATCACGGCAACCTCCATGACCGCTGGATGGTGGGCAATCGCCGCCTCTATTTCGGCGGTGCCGATGCGATGGCCCGCGATTTTGAGAACATCGTCGGCGCGACCCAGCGCCCAAAAGTAGCCGTCCTTGTCGCGCATGGCCACATCGAGCGTGAGATATTTGCCGGGGAACCGTTTAAAATAAGTTTCCTTGAAGTACTTTTCGGCTTTGTAGAACGTGCGGGCCATCGCGGGCCACGGTTTGGTGATGACCAAGAGCCCGCGCTCGCCGTCTTTGACCTTTTTACCGTCGTGATCGACCACCTCGGCGAAGATGCCGGGGAACGGTTTGGTGGCGGAGCCAGGCTTGAGAGGCAACGTTGGCAACGGGACGATCATGTGGGCGCCTGTTTCCGTTTGCCACCAGGTGTCGATGATGGGGCATCGTTTCTTGCCCACCACTGTGTAATACCACTTCCACGCCGCGGGGTTGATGGGCTCGCCCACGGAACCGAGGATGCGGAGCGATTTGAGCGAATGTTTTTTGACCCATTGATCGCCTTCACCCATCAGCATTCGAAGCAACGTGGGGGCGGTGTAGAGGATGTTGACCTTGTATTTGTCGATGATTTCCCAGATACGATCGGGTTTCGGGTAGTTGGGGACCCCTTCGAAAAGGAGGGTGGTCACGCCCGCCATCAGCGGGGCATAAATCGTATAACTATGACCTGTGATCCAGCCAGGATCGGCCGTGGACCAGAACACATCGTTCGGCTTCACATCGAACACCCAATTGAAGGTGCGATGGATTTGAACCTGGTAGCCGCCATGCACGTGCACCATGCCCTTGGGCTTGCTGGCCGTGCCCGAGTTGTAGAGGATGAACAGCGGATCCTCGGAATCAAGCATCTCGGTTTCGCACTTGGGGGACATTTTGTCGACCAAATCGTGGTAGCTGATATCGCGGCCCTTGACCATGGGCACGTCGATCTTGCTGTGATGCACCACAAGCATGTTTTTAACGCATTTGAGCCCTTTCACCGCCTCGTCGGCCGTGGGCTTCATGGAATAGCGCTTCCCGCGCCTAATGCCCGCATCCTGCGTGATGAGGAGCTTGGGTTCGGTCAGCTCGATCCACTCGCGGAGCGAATGGGCGGCGAAGCCAGCATAAACAATTCCGTGGATCGCGCCGATTTTGGCGCAGGCGAGCATGGCAATAGCCGCCTCGGGAATGTTTTGGAGGTAAATAGCGACGCGATCGCCCTTTTTGATTCCGAGGCTTTTGAGCCCATTGGCCAAACGGCACACCGCCTGGTCGAGCTCGGCGTAGGTGAATTTCTTGTGCTGGCCCGAATCGCTTTCCCAGAGGAGCGCCACCTTGTTTTTATTGCCATTGGCGAGGTGGCGATCGATCGCGTTTTGGACAATGTTGCCCTTGGCGCCCACAAACCATTTGTAAAAGGGTGGCTTGGAGTCGTCCAAGACCTTTTTCCACGGTTTTCCCCATTCCAACTCCTTGGCGGCGGACTCCCAATATTTGAGATAATCCTTGGCGGCCTTTTTATATTCGGCCTCGGGGTTTTTGATAGTGGCCTGGCGCAGAAACGCCACGGAAGGTTTGTAAGTTTTGGTTTTCATGGGCTTTGGTTAGCAACCCCATTATAGCCCAAAGGGGACATAAAAGAGTTATCCCCTTCACCAAAAATGGCCTTCTTTGCCGAAGCTTCGAAGGGCCATTCGTGGTTTGGGTTGGTAGAAATTAGAGCAATCGGATCTATTGTCCTTGATCTGGGCCATTCCCAAAGCCAGGACCCTCGGTGATCCCCAGCGATTGCAAAATATCGCGGGCCTTTTGATTAAGCTCCTTAGCCTGCAACTGATAACCATGGGCCTCAACGAACTTCGGGAAATTGTCTTGGGTGACCACCTTGAGTGGCGCGGGCATTTCGCCATTGGCGGTCATTGCCTTAACCCAGGCGGAAAAATCCTTGTTGATGATGGCATTTTCGGCCTCTTGGCTCATAGGAGGTTGCTGCTGGGCAGGCATTTGGCCTTTTGGAGCTCCATTCGGACCCATAGGACCGACTTGTCCGCCAGGGCCCTTCTGTCCACCTGGTCCTCCGGGACCTTGCTGACTGCCGGGGCCTTCATTACCGCCTACGGCAGGGCAATTATTCGGTACCCCCTCCTGCCCATTGAGAGGTGGGCGGGCGGGTTTTTGAGGCTTTGCGGCCTTTTGGCATGCCGTAACACATTCATCTTTTGTGGTCGTGCAAACCGACTCCTCCGCGATAATCTGGTTGTAACAGGCTGTCTCTGCCGGTGTGCACATTGTTGAGTAGCACGCACGAGTCTTCTTTGCGTCGTTGTACTGGCGATCATCACACTCAAATCTGCACGCCTGCCCTTTGGAGTCACATTCTTTTTTCTTGTTTTCCGCCAAGGACACACAATTTCTCCCTACCCCTTCGCAATCAGATACGCACTTTGTTGGGTTTTCGGGCTTGTTCTGTCCCAATCCGCCCATGTCCCCACCCCCTTGCGGGTTTCCACCATCAGGACCCTTTGGGGGTTGATTGCCAAGGCCGAAAGGCACTGAGTTGCCAGCTCCCCCACCCAACGTCACGTTGACAATCTGGGTTGCCATGACGGAGGTGCCGCTGATGGATCCCTGGATCCTCAAAGTGTCTCCCACTTTGATGTCTGACAAATTAATGTTTGTCACTATGGGCTTGGCGCCCGCCGGAGTGGAAATCGTGATGACTTTTGCCGTACTGGCATCAACGATGACCGAACCCTTTTTTCCTTGGAGCGTGATCTTGGATCCACTGATAGCAGTGACTGTTCCGCTTCCCGCCTGCTTTGGAGGCTTAGCATCGGCACCGCCTGAGCCCTCGGGCGATGCCGCGAAAATAGACCCGACGACCACTGAAAGGGTCACCAAGGTGCCGATGGACAAAAGATATAATTTTGATTTCCCCATATTGTTTTTTGTTAAGGGATATTTGTTTTTATTTCTGCGTGATCTGCTGAGGTACCACGCTAAAAAAATGAATTTATCTTAAGTATATTATACAATAAAAAACTATAATTTGCAATATCCATCATAAATCGATCGTTTCGAAGCATGCGAAGTGCGCACATTTGGCTTATGAAAAAGTTTGCAAACGGCATTAGGTAGTTTGCATGGGGTCAATCCTCCACCACAGCTTACCCACACCACCTACCCACCCGATTAGCCGTCAGACCCCTTGCAATTTCTTGCGTCATTTGGTATAATAGTATGATTTAATCTCGTTCTGGCCTTAGGGGCCTCAAGAGAAAATATCTAACAAAAACAAATTAAATCACTCTTATGAACCTCAAAAAAATTTCCATTTCCGTCATCAGCGCCCTGTTCTTCGGCACCTCGGTCGCCTGGGCCGCGGGCATCCCGGAAAACGTCACGGGGCTCAAGGGAACCCCTGTGGACGCCACTTCCATCAGCCTGACCTGGAAAGCCGCCAAAGACGCGGATGGGGGTTTGGTGAAAAACTACCGAATCTATTATGGAAAGGTTTCCGTTTTGGAAGCCGGTTCGGGTGACTACGAGAAACAAGTGGACACGCCCAGCAACACCAATTCCTTCACGGTGGGCGAATTGACCCCCAACACCAAATACTATTTCTCCGCCACCGCCATCAGCTCCGACAATAAGGAAAGCGCGGAATACAGCTTGGAGGCCAGCGCCACCACCAAAAAGGAGGAGGCCGCCCCCGCCGCTCCGGGCGCGGATGCCGTCGCCCCCACCGTTGCGAGCGTTTCGGCCCCCGATAAAAAGCATGTGAAAGTTGTTTTCAGCGAGGCCGTCCAGTTGCCGTTGGTCAGCCCCGAGGCCTCTTTCGGCATCGTGGAGCAGATCAACCCCGCCAATGAGCTGACCCTCAAGAGCGCTGTGGTCGATCCCGCCGACACCACCAAGAAGACGGTGTTGCTGGAGACTTCCGACCAAACCCCGAACGTGAACTACATTGTCACCGCAGGCGTGGCCGTCAAGGATCTTGCCGGCAACCCGATTGTGAGTGGTAGCACCGACTCCGGACTGTTTCTGGGATCCTCCGCCGAACCCGCCAAGGCGGGCGAGACGGTTGCCCCGGCCACCCCCGCAGCCACCGCCGTGGACTGCGCCAAGGACTTGGCCTGCTTTTTGACCCATGTGGCCGATTGCTCCGCCGCCAGCGTGACCCAGTCGGATGAAAAAGGCGAGACCGAATATAAAATCGAGGTCACTGGCATCGAGGAGAACAATTGCAAAATAAAATACACGGCCACCAAGCACCCCAACGTCCTGTTCGCGAGCACCGACATGGAATGCAAAGTCTCCATGGGCACTTATGCCACCATGGACGACTACAACAAGCTGGTGGACACCAAAAACTGCGTGGGAAACCTGGTGGATGGCTACAAGGCCATTGCCGCCGTGGCCACCAAAGACACCACGCCTCCGGAAAACATCACCAACCTGCTGCTTTCCTTTAAGAAGGAGTTGGAAAAATACACCGTGATGCTCAGCTGGACCCCCAGCCTGAACACGGCCAAGGACCTGGTGGACCAACTGCTCTACATGAGCATGGACAAAGGCAAGAATTTTGATGCCGGCAAGCCTTTGGGCGCCCTGGTCGCCAAGACCGATGTGGCCAGCCTGGAGGGCGGCAAGGAATACACCTTCAAGATCACGACCAAGGACGCTTCCGGAAACGAGAGCACTGGTGTCGTGAAATCGATCCGCTTGCCACAAACCGGCCCCGCCCTGGGACTCTTGTTGCTCGGCAGCGTGGCCGCGGCCAAACGCGCGCTTCGCCGCAAGAAGCACGAAGAGATCTAACCTTAAAAGTTGCCCATGAAAAACCCTCCAAGGCCTCGCGCCGCGGAGGGTTTTTCAATACAAAACCCTATTTCGACTTTTGGATGCCCAAATATTTCAACAAATCGCCAGGGCGGTCCAATTCGTAAACGGAGGTTTTCTCCGCAATGCTCTTTTTGCTCTCCCCATTCCCGTGGAATTGAGCCTCCATTCTATCGGTCGAAAAGCGCCTGAGCCGATGCCTGACCCAAGGATCCACGCTTCCGTAAAGAGCATGGAAACCGACGCATTTGTTGTGGGCGGCAAGCCCCATGTCGTTGGTATAGCTATCGCCCACAAATGCCACATGGTTCTGGACCTCTTCCGGGGTGACGCCTAGCATTTCGGCCAAATTCGCATGGGGCTTCGGCGTCTCGACCACCCTCCATTCGTATTTTCCGTTGTATTGGCCCAAGGCCGTCTGCACCTTCACCAATTTCGGAAAAACCTCGGCAATCTCATCCCTCAACCCCAAAATCAACTTAAAATTATGCCCGAGTTGAGTTCTTTTGATTCGCCTCAACACCTGATAAATGGGCGCGTTGCTGAACACGAAGCTTTTGATGCCATGCTCATTCAATGCCTTGAGAACCTCAGGAATACCATCGTAAGAAGGCCTGTACCGGTCGCGCACCTTTTTGAAAATACTTTTCCCGATCTCCACCAACTCGTCCCGCACTTGCTCGCTCATCTTCGAGAAACAGTACATTTCCTGGAACACCCGATGATAATCGGTGGTGCCATGCTTCTCGAAAACCCGGGCGATCGATCCCCGTATCTCTGTGGCGGAAATCCCGGTTAACTCCTCCAGCTCGGCGGTCATCTCCTCCATGGCGGCCACTTGGGGCTCCAGCTGATCGGTTAGGGTGTTGTCGTTGTCGAAGCCGACCATTTTGATTTCCTGCGGAATTTTCTGGATTTTGGACATCGCAAATTGAATAAGGGGGCAAAACGGGTGGCGCAGTCCGCGAGGGGGACTAGGCCTTGATGAAATGGCGGGACAATCCCAAATGGGGAAGCATATCCATCGGCTGTTTCAGCCGAATCAGCTTGGGTCCCAATGCCTCACGCACCGACTTGATCATGGGATCGTCGGAATCGATATCGCGAGTGGGTGCTTTCGGGTTTCCGTAGAGATCGAGGACTCTGGATTGCTCTGGCGTCACCTTTCCGTATTCTGAAAAAAACACCGGGCAGTTGTTGTTGAGCCCCAATCTCGCATCAGAATTCACACTATCGCCCCACACGGCAGCCGTTCTTTCAATCTTCTCGCGCGTGGAGTTGATCAAACGAGCCAATTCGATGTTCGGTTTTTTTTGATCGCGCAACTCGACCACCTCGAAAGGAACATGGTAATGCCCCATGGTGTTGAGCTCGGGCTCATAATGCTCGGGGATGTGATCCACCACCTGGGCCAACATGGCGTTGATATGGGCGTATTTTTCGTTGGCGGGATCCTCTTTGAAATGCAAATTGGACTGTAGCCTGACCCTTGGCTGGGCAAACAGCGTTTTTATGTAAGGCTCCAACCCCATTTGCTTGATTCGGCTGATCGCCTTGTGGATCGGGGCATCGGTCACAATATGGATTTTCACCCGACTTTTATGCAATATCTTGAACAGCTCCTGGATATCGGGATAAAGTTTGAAATTCTCCTCGCGAACCGAGGTGTATTTATGATGCGCCGCCTGCACTAGGCTTGTCAGCTCAACGGCTGCTTGGATGGCGCCCGCCATGGGGTCT
>JACRIF010000014.1 GCA_016220125.1 Candidatus Peregrinibacteria bacterium | reverse complement strand
CCTCCATCAAGGTTGTCTCCATCCTGCCCAAAACCAACACCCTTTTGGATGACGCCCATTTCGTGAACGCATCCACCTTTGCGCAACTTTCCGCCACGGCGTTGGTGAGAAGCCTGAATGATCTTGGAATCCTCAAGTGGTTTTACGAGGTGGCGGATGAGAACAGCGTTCCCGTGGCGTTCAGTTATTCCTTTTCCGCCGCAGACCTGCGGCCTATCCGCTTGGGTGGGAAGTCCTACATCCCAATCCTGATTGGTTCCGAGGAGGCCGCGATGATGATTGGGAAAGGAATATTCAAGAAGGCGGGAGACACGATTGAAAATCTTTTCGGGAATGCCGTGATCATTTCGGGAATTTTGCCCAAAACCGGAACCATGCTCGATGATTTCCACTATGTCCCCTCGGGCTTGAATTGGGTCATGCCCTAAATTCCACTCAGCCATTTCATATCCCAGCCCCCCATGCAGGAGGCTGGGATTTTTGGGTTGCCTGAATCTAATACTTGCATAATATAAAAATATATTGTATAATAATACTTGATACCATTTAATAAAACCAAAAATGAAAACAAAAAATTCATTGTGGCTGAGAGCGGGTTTTATGCTTTTCGCCCTAAGCGTGGTGGGTTCCACCGTCGCGGTCTTTTCACAAGCCAGTTTTGAGCCCGGCACCAAGGAACGTTGCACCGAGTTGGGCAATCTTCTCAGCTCAAACCAATATACGTCCGCCGATAAAGAGGAATACTCCAAATATTGCGGCCAACTTCCTCCGATGGCCCCGGCAAATCAATCCACTTCCTGCGATGACCTAAAAAAGATCATCGATGGTGGCCAGTACACGGCTGACCAGAAGGCCCAGTGGGCCAATTGTCCCCAAGGACTTCCGCAGGACTCCACGGAACCACGACTTTATACGTGTGATGACCTGAAGACGCTTATTGAAAGCGGCGGCTACACGGCCTATGAGAAGGAGCAATGGGCCAACTGCGAGCGCGGGAAGGACGATACCCCTCTTACGGCTCCCGCCTACACCTGCGATGAACTGAAAAAAATAATCGATAGCGGAAATTATGATTCCGATCAAAAGCAATTGTGGCTCAATTGCCAGCAAGGGTATAAACCGGTTCCCCGCGAAACTTCCGCCAATCGATGCGATGAGTTGAAGAAGATTATGGCCAGCGGCACATACAACGCCGAGCAGAAGCAGGCTTATCTCAAGTGCCAGGGGCGTGCCGGGGAAACCGATTCATCCATCGGCGACCAAGCCAAGAGACAGTGCGAGGACCTTCGAGCCAAGCTCGAAAAATTGAGTGCGGAACCCAATTCGCAGGATTACGCCGACACCAAGGCTGAGTATGTGAAGATGTGCTATTCCCGTGAACAGGAAATGCGCACACAGGAGGGAAATGATTCCCCCCGGAAGCTTTCCAATTTCGTTCCCGAGAATCAGGAATGCAAGGACCTCCGCGCCAAAATCGGCGCCTATAACAAGGAAGGCTTGGCCAACACCGAGGATTACGCGAACTTGAAAAACACCTTTAAAAAGAAATGCGAAAAGGCCAATGCCGTCCCGCCCGCCGGTTACGAGGACGAGGTTTTGGTGAATGTGGACGCCTACAACAATCCCTTCCCCGACACCGATGCCAACGGGCGCGAGGGCAAGGCCGCCGCGGAATTGTATCGCCGAGGCGTGCTTGGCGGATTCCCGGATGGCGAGTTCAAGGGCGACAAACCCGTGAACCGCGCCGAAGCCGCCAAATTTTTACTGCTTGCCTGCGGCAAGGACACCCAAGCCGACTACAGCGGAAAATTCCGCGACTTGATGAAGGGCCAATGGTACGTTCCCTATGTGGAGGCGGCCGCCCGATTGGGCATCATCAACGGTTATGCCGATGGCAACTTCCGCCCCGCCAACACCGTGAACCGGGCCGAGTTCTCCAAAATGATCACCCTGGCCTGCCAGTTGCCCACGGATTTGGACCATTCCCTTTTCACCGATGTGACAAGCGAGGATTGGTTCGCCACCTACGCGGGAGCGGTTCAGAAGTATTCCCTGTACCCCGACAGCGCGGTGGACAACCTTTTCAAACCCGCCAACCTGATGACCCGTTCCGAGGTGGCGATCGCCATCTATCAGTATCTGACGAATCGCTAATGCTCCACTTTATTCCTTAATCTCAAACGCCCCCCGCTCAAATGAGTTGGGGGGCTTTTTGACTTTTTTGTGACAAATGGGGGAGTATCGTGTATCCATCAGTGTCCATCACCTTATCTTATTCACTTATTTGAAAACCTTGTAACAAAAACCAAGACCCTGTGTATTCACTTCCAGAAACCAATTTATTTCATAATTTTATAACCCTATGTTCAACAAAACCTTAAGCACCGCTGTTTCGTTGGCCCTTTTCATGGGCGCCAGTGTCAGCGCCTTCGCCGAAGAGACTGTCCCCCCCGTCGTCACGGACCCAGCCCCCGTCGTCACAACGGTTGAGCCTGTGGCCACCCCCGTCGCCCCGGTGGTTGTCGAAATCACCAAGCAGATGATCAAAGACAAGACCGAGGCCTGCGCCAAGATGGAAGCCAAAAAGGACAAACGACTTTGCATGAAGGAGCGGAACCAACTGAAGCGCGATTTCCAGAAACAGGAAAAAGCGAAGCGCGAATTGGCTCGCAAGGAGGCCAAAGCGAAACGAGAGGAAGCCAAGAAGGCCCGCGAGGAGGCCCGCAAACTCGATACCGACAAGGACGGCGTCCCCGATGTGAAGGATGCTTTCCCCCAGGATCCCAAGGAATCGAAGGACCATGACAAGGATGGCATTGGCGACAACGCCGATCTCGATGACGACAACGATGGCATTGCCGACCTTGAGGATAAAATGTCCTTGGATCATGACAACGATGGCTTGAACGACGATAAGGACAGCGACGATAACAATGATGGAAAAAAGGACGAGGAGGAGGATCACGGCGTACAAGCCCCCGCCCCCGCCCCAGTCGCCCCGGCCCCGACCCTTTAAATCAAAATAATTTCATTCGACCGAAAACCCCTTCGGGAAATTCCCGGAGGGGTTTTTTAGTGGTTCGCATTAGGGTTTCACCGGTTTGTACAGGAGTGGGTCGATCACGCGTTCGAAGCACTGCTTGCCCGCGTCATGGCTCCAATTCTGGTCGGGGCCGCCATAGTAGCCACCGTAGTACATGGGGGAGGCGAATCGTTCCTTGCCTCCAACGCCACCCTCCTTGAGTCCAAATTTCCGGTCCAGGCTGGCCTTGCGGAAATCCGCGCACAGCTTGAACGAAAGCGGGGAGAGGATCTCGTAGGTGTACGCGAGGTTCGTCTCGGGGTCCACAGGCGGGACGAAACCCGAAATACTATCCTTCAGATTATCCAATTTTTCGGGAAGGGCGTTTTTCTGCGTCCAGTGGTTGATCACACTGCCCTGGATGTTCTGCAGGTCTCCGACGCGCCGTTCATCGAAACGGATTTTTCGCTGCTCCGCCGGCGAACCGACAATGAAGAAGCCGGCCACAATGGAAACCAACACCATCGCCGAGGTTCCCCAGGCAAACCCCTTGGGCATTTTGGACTTGAGCGTGTCGCCGTGCAGATCCCACAGGTAGTAGCCGAACACCACCCCCGTCACAACCAGGACCGCCAAAACCTTAAGCAGAAATTTGGTGGTCAGGTCGCCACTGTAGAAATTGTAGACCAGACGCACCAAGTCCACGATGATGGTGATCGAGGCGATGAAGAGCGTGAGGTACACCAGCCACTTTCGGATTTTCATCTCATGCCGTTCGGGCTCTTTCCTGAATTCCCGTTGGATGAGCCAGGACATGAGGACGAACAACGGGAACACAACGAAAAGCATGGAGCTGGACCAACGGATCCCATCGAGCGCGCCTTGGTAGTAGAAATCGAGGCTGTCCGGAAACAGGATATCGATGTAATTGAAGCCCAGCGCAATCAGACTGAACACGCTGAGGTACAACGTGACGATCAGCAACAGGTGCTGAAAGACGTCCTTCGGTGTGGATTGGACGGGTTTTGTGAATGGAACATGCATAGGTTTTTGGATTATTTGATCCAATTATAGTTTGAGGAGGGCGATTGGGGAAATGGAAAGAAGCTATTTGATTGCGTTGTTTGTAGCCCCTCACTTTTTAATTTTGTCGCTCGCCGCTCGGGCGGGTATCTTTTGGGCGGTCAAAAGATACCCGAGAAAACCCGCCGGGGACCATGAGCAGTGTGACCGTCCAAATACCAAGAACCATCACTAATCACGGCCATGGGTCCCCGGACCCCGTTTTACCTTTTTACACTCGTGGTGCATTCAAGGGCGTGTGGTTGCTTTCTCGATTCATTCGATTCCAAATTGCGATAAGCATTCGGCATAAAATTTCCGCCCCAAAGTTTCCCCTCTCTTCAAAAGAGGGGTGTTCTTGGCTTGCCCAAATCTAAAAACCCTCCGACGCAAGGTCGGAGGGTTTTTGAATCGTTGCGATTTATTTCCTCTTCGTGTCCGCGTTGCAGGCGCAATCGTGGCACTTGGCGAAGAACATGACGCCCATGGCCAAGGCGGCGAGGCCGACCAGCACATAGACAATGCTCTCTGCCATGGGCCATTTGCCCAACAGCATATGGACCACATTCAGGTCCTTGCCCAGTAAATTTCCGAGGCCAACAAGGCCCCAGTTCAATCCTCCAACAACCACCAGACCGCTGGTGACCGCGCACATGGGTTTATGGCACATATTCATAATTTTATTTGATAAACTTTTGGTTATTGTACCTTGAATCCCTCACCAAGTAAACACGGTTGGGATTGGCGACGCGCTTACAGGTTGCGCCGATTTCCCCCAGATGGCAAACTCCAACCAGACACAAAAAAATAATCCATGAAACAACCAAAGCCAGCCCATTCCCGGTTTCCTATTTCCCCCCTGTGGCTCTTCGCGCTCGCTTTTTCAACCTGCCTGTTGATCGGTGTTGCCTTCTTCGCACCCCCTCTTCGCTTGAGCCAGCCACATTCCATTTCCCGCCCCGTTTCTTTGGGCAATGAGATTCCGACTTCGGCGCCACGGATCGCGGCCCAGCCCAGCCCTACTCCGCTTTCGCCGATCGTATTGGCTCCTGTCTCAGACCCCTCCTCCATTCCCACCCCATCCGACGCCCCTGACTCTGTTCCGGAACCTTCCAAGGAACCCATTCCGATCCATGTTCCGATTCTGCTTTACCATTATGTGCGCGAGGTCGTGCATTCCAGGGATATCGCCCGATATGAGATGAACGCCACCCCCGCCATTTTCGAAGACCAGCTCAAGACGCTGATCGGCGACGGGTATCATTTTGTCACTATGGCCCAGGTGGAAGCGGCGCTGAAGGGGCTTGCGCCCCTGCCTGAAAAACCGATTGCCCTCACTTTTGACGACGGTATTGTGGATGTCTACACCACTGTTTTCCCGCTACTCAAGCGCTACCAGATTCCCATCACCGCCTATTTGGTGCCGGCCCTGCTGAACCATAAGCAGTATCTCACCACCGCCATGGCCAAAGAGCTGGCCCACAGCGGATGGGTCGAGATCGGCTCCCACACGTCGCACCACCTCAAGCTGAACACCCTTTCGGATGCCAAGGCCACCGCCGAGATTGTCGACAGCAAAGCCACCCTTGAAACGTTGCTCGATGTCGGCGTATCCACCTTTGCGTATCCCTTTGGCCTGTACAGCGTCAATCATCCGAAAATCGTCCAGGATGCTGGATATTCCAACGCGGTCACCATGATTTGGACCGTGACGCGCGATTCCACCGATCCTTATCTGTTGCCCCGGCTCAACATTGGTGAAAAAACCGGGCAGAAACTGCTCGGTTTCCTGAAAGGGTTCAAGTAGGGATTTTCCAACCGCGCCTTGGAGAAACTGTGCAGATAACATTGAATTTTCCCGTTCCATGTCTTTTAAATGAATTTCAATGAATCCATGATTTCATCAAAGATTTTTATGAGCTCCTTGTCCTTAGGGCCTGTGGTTGTCACAAACCAGAATTTATAGATTCTGCCGTCTTTTTGGTAAAGGTATGATTTTGATGTGGTTGGATACCCCTCTTCCAACACAGGAATTTTCCCATAGGAAACAATCCCAAGAATTCCATCCTTTTTTGTTTTCGTGATTACTGCCTCGAAATTTTTTTCCTCAACATTTTTTTCGCAACATTGTTTTATTCTCAGCTTTTCCCTTTCAATATCTGCCTTGGAAAAGTCTCCAAATTTTTCGAACCAGTCATTTAAAGGAAGCTCGCTTTCGTAAATGTTCAGATGAAACGATACATCCCCCT
>JACRIF010000136.1 GCA_016220125.1 Candidatus Peregrinibacteria bacterium | reverse complement strand
CTGACACGGAACGTGCCGAATCCGGTGATGGTGATGTTCGTCCCCTTCTTCAACTCCTTGGTGACCGCATCCAAAATAGCGTCCAACGAGAGCGAGGCTGTCTTTTTGGTGATGCCAGCCGCGGCCGCGATGGAAGCGATGAGATCTTGTTTGGTCATAATTGCGAAAATTATTGATAAAACGCATCGGAGTATACTGGGGCATTCAAATGGTGGCAAGGATTTTTCGCTTATCCAAGCGGAAAAACCGATTAGAATGCTTATCCACGATTTGACAATTAAGATTTGTCCCGATACCCTCCCCTTTGTTCCAAGAAGGTTTTTTGAATCCAAATTGTTCACTTTTGCCTATGAAACCCTAACCAAACTGACAAAAACCCCTTTAAAAGCAAGACTCAGCGCGCTTACCTTATTATTCGGCAAGCGATAAGCGGTAAGCGGTAAGCACTTAGCGGTTAATTGATAATCGTTTCACGCATGAACCACGTTATTATCGTCGAGTCCCCGGCCAAGGCAAAGACCCTCAAGAAATTCCTGGGCGCCAAATACGACATCAAGGCCTCCATGGGCCATATTCGCGATTTGCCCAAAAAAGAGATCGGCATCGACACCGAGCACGATTTCGAGCCCACCTACGAAATCAGCACGGACAAGAAAAAAATCGTGAAGGAGTTGAACGAACTGGTGCACAAGCACGGCGACACCATGGTCTGGCTCGCAAGCGACGAGGACCGCGAAGGGGAAAGCATCGCCTGGCACCTGGCCCACGCCCTCAAACTGAAAAAGGGGGAGTACAAACGTATCGCGTTCCATGAAATCACCAAACCCGCCGTGCTCGCCGCCCTCGAGAACCCCCGCGAGCTCGACATCAATTTGATCCACGCCCAGCAGGCTCGGCGCGTGCTCGACCGTTTGGTGGGCTACAAACTTTCCCCCCTGCTATGGACCAAGATCCGTGGCGGGCTGAGCGCCGGCCGTGTGCAAAGCGTGGCCGTGCGTTTGATTGTCGACCGCGAGCGCGAAATTTTGGCGTTCAAACCCGAGGAATACTGGAACATCGGCGCGGATTTGAAGGCGAAAAAAGGGGAATTCCAAGTCGACCTCGCCAAAATCGGGGACAAGAAAGCCGAGGTCAAAAACAAGGCGCAGGCGGACAAAATTTTGATCGACCTTGAGAAGGCAAAATACACGGTCGCCGATCTGGTCAAAAAGGATTCGAAGCGCGAGCCCACGGCTCCGTTCATCACCAGCTCGCTCCAACAGGAGGCCTCGCGCAAGCTCGGCTTCTCGGTGAAGCAAACCATGGTGATCGCCCAACAATTGTACGAGGGCGTGGCATTGGGAAAGGAACACACCGGTTTGATCACCTACATGCGTACCGACTCGTACAACCTTTCTCAGGAATTTTTGAAGGAAGTGCCCAAGGTGATCAAGGACATGTACGGAGCGGACTACGTGCTTTCCACCCCGCGCGTCTACACCAAAAAAATGAAAGGCGCCCAGGAGGCGCATGAGGCGATCCGCCCCACCGACCCCGCCAAGACCCCCGCCTCGGTGAAAGAGCATCTGGAACCCGCTCAATACAAACTCTACAAGTTGATCTGGGAGCGCACCATCGCCTGCCAAATGGTGGCCGCCACCATGGACCTGACCACGGTCACCGTGGACTCGGGCAACGGCTACACCCTGACCGCCAAGGGCCAGGTGATCAAGTTCCCCGGCTTCATGAAAGCCTATGTGGAGGGCACGGACCATCCCGACGAGGCGCTGGCCGACAAGGAGTCCATCCTGCCCCCGCTCACCGTGGGCGAGGTGTGCGACTTGATCAAGATCAATTCCGAGCAGAAATTCACCCAACCGCCCGCCCGGTACACCGAAGCCATGCTGGTGAAAAAGATGGAATCGGAGGGCATCGGACGCCCGTCCACCTACGCGCCGACCATCTCGACCATCATCACCCGCGGGTATGTGGAAAAGAAGCCGGACAAAAAACTGTACCCCATGGAAATCGGCACGATCGTGAACGACTTCCTGATGGAGCATTTCCCGGCGATCGTGGACCTGAAATTCACGGCGCACATGGAAGCACGGCTCGACAACATCGCCGAGGGCGAGGAAAAGTGGGTGCCGGTCATCCGCGAGTTCTACACCCCGTTCGAAAAGACGATCGAGGAAAAGAAGAAGAGCATCAAAAAAGGCGATTCCATCACCGAAAAAACCGACGAGATCTGCAACCTCTGTGGCTCCCCGATGATGGTGAAACTCGGCAAGAACGGCAAATTTTTGAGCTGCTCCGCCTACCCCAAATGCAAGAACGCCAAACCGTTGCTGACCGAGGCCGGCAAAGAGGAGGAAGCCAAGCTCCAGGAGGAATTCAAGAACGAAAAGTGCGACAAATGCGGATCGCCCATGATCATCCGCAACGGACGATTCGGGAAATTCCTCGCCTGCTCCAAGTATCCCGAATGCAAGACCACCCGCCCGCTGACCCATCCCCTCAAGGTGAAATGCCCCAAATGCGGCGGAGCCTTGGTGGAAAAGCGCACCCGGAAGGCCAAGATCTTCTACGGTTGCTCGAATTACCCCAAATGCGATTTCGCGACGTGGAGCAAACCCATCGACGACCCATGCCCCGTGTGCGGAGGCTTGCAGGTCCAAGCCAAGAAGGATTTGATCAAGTGCGAGAAATGCGGGAAGGAAACGATTGTGGAGGCGAAAGAGGGCGCTGACGAGACGGAGGAGTAAGCCGTAAGCAATAAGCGATAAGCTTTAAGCGACACCCATTCAATGGCGTGTCGCTTTTTGCGAGCGATGCATCGCCACTTTTAAGATTGGTTTGCCCTTTGAGATTTTGACCATTAGAATCTGATTGCATTTTCATGCTCCTTCGCTTTTAAAATTGAATGAATGCGACGAAGCAATTTTGGACTCCTATCTTGAGTGCCAAATCAAAGCTTCGTAGCATTGACTGATATAATATTGCGAAGTCGTACCATGTTCGACATTTTGTCCGTAATCGTCCTCCATTATGAGTCATCCTTGGCATCTCAAAATCCTCCTGCAAAAATTCCGAAAGACCTCCACGCTTTTTGACCGATTCCTTTTCGCCATCCTGGGGGTCGGCCTTGTCTTGCTGGCGCTTTTTTTGGCCACCTTGTTCTGGTTCTCGCTGACCAACCGGAGCGTGACCACTCTGTTGCCCGCCGAGAAAACCATCGCGACCCTTGAGCTGGAGGATCTGACCCTGCCCCCCCGGCTGAGCCAGGAAACCGTGTTGGACCTGTTGGGCCTGACCGCCGTGGTCAAAGGCTCGTTCGGCTTGGACATGGCCACCCTTCAAAGCAAACTTCCCCAAGGTCGAATGGGGCTTGCCCTGCTCGACGACGGCACCCCCGAGAACAAACTCGTTTTGTTCCTCCGCTCCCCCACCCATGGCAAGGCGCTCGCCTTCATGAAAACCCTGGCCCTGCCCGATGAAACGCTCACCATTTTCGGAGACAAAAAACACCCCATTTACAGCTACCCCAAAGGCCAAGCATTCGTATTTGGTTTTGTGGGGCCGTACCTCTTCGTGGCCAAACAACCCGAAACGATCCAGCTCATCCAGCAAGTCGACCAACAAAAACTGCCCAGCCTGGATTCAGATCTCCAATTCCAGAAATCACTGGCCAACCTTCCCCGGAAAGCGTGGGCTCGTGGCTATTTGAACCTGCAGGCCCTTTCCTTCGGTGCCGGAAGCCAGCTTGGCCAAACCGTCGCCCCGCTCAAAAGCATTCTCAACCACCTGACCCTGACGGTGCGCAAGGAATACAACGGGTTCCATTTCAACACCCTGCTTTCCGTCCAGCCCGACGCCTTGGCCCTGAGCAAAGGCGAAACCGCCAAATCCACCCCTGCCCTGAGGGGCTTGGCCGATTCCCTCGGCTCCAAAAACCTGGCCGCCTACCTGGGTGGTTCCAATTTGAGCGCGGAATGGCAGAACACGCTTGAGACCCTGAGCCAACTGAACCCCTCCTACGGAATCATTTTGGAGGGCATCCTGCGCGCGCAGGTGAGCAAAGTGTTCGGCGACGACATCAGCTTGGGCGACGACCTGTACCCCTTGTTCGAAGGCGAGTACGCGGTCGCCCTCGAACGACTGGAGGGCGATGCCCTCGGGGTCAAACTCCTCCTCAAACATTCCGACCGCACGTTCGCCGAGATCAAACTCAAAAAAATGCTGGCCGGCTTCCGCATGCTCGCGGCCCAATTCTCGCCCCGCGTGAAATCGGTGACCCTTCCCGACGGCACCGAAAGCAAAGAACTGGTGGCCGATGCCACCCGACTCACAGAATCGGATGAAACCTACAAGGGCACCGAGATCCATTGCCTTGAAATCACCGACTCGCCCTACGGGCTTTGCACCGCGGTCACGGACCAGCTGGTCATTTTGAGCAACCATCCGGAATCCATCCGCGAAACCATCGATTTGGGCGAATCGCCGAAGTTCGTCCTCTCGCAATCGCAGGCCTACCGCCAATCCCTCAGCAATTTGAGCGCCGTGAACGACGAGGTCACCTTTGTGGACCTCGCGAACGCCACCCCCCTGCTCAAAGCCATCCCCGCCGCCGCGATCCTGGGGAACCTTTTGGATCCGTTTGAGGCGGTCACATGGGTCAAGCATGTGTTCACCGATGGCGTAAGCACGGAAGGATACCTACTACTTAAATAAGAGCTGGGAGCCACTCAAAACTCAAAGCTTAATTATTGACTCCACAACGAAGCTTGCTACAATTTATTAGCACTCACTTCTTGAAAGTGCTAAAATCGACTCAATCACAAATTAATCATCTAATTTTAGTTTTATGAAAATCAAACCGCTCAACGGCTACGCGGTCATCAAGCCCCTCCAAAAAGAGGAAATGACCAAAAGCGGGATCGTGATCCCGGACACGGCCAACAAGGAAAAGCCCCGCGAGGGCGAGATCGTCGCGGTCTCAAAGACCAACATCACCTCCACGGGCCACGAGCTTCCCATCGAATTGAAGGTCGGCGACCGCGTGCTTTGCGGGCAATATTCGGGGGAGGATGTGTAGGTGGATGGCGTGGAATACAAGATTGTGGAGATGACGTCGATCAGGGCGATTGTATCCGAATAGTGGACCGAATCGTTGACCGAATGGTAGGCCGAATCGTTGTGGAACTTGGGTAAGAACATCAACCACTATGCGGCCCACAATACGGCCAACCATTCGAAATTAATACATACTAATAATTTATAAGTTTTATGGCTAAACAAATCCTTCACGGAGACCAGGCTCGCGAGAAACTGCTCGCTGGTATTGAGAAGCTCAACAACGCGGTTCGCGCTACCATGGGCCCCAAGGGCCGGAATGTCCTTTTGGACAAGAAATACGGCGCACCCACCATCACAAACGACGGTGTGACCATCGCCAAAGAGATCGATTTGGAGGACCCCTACGAGAACATGGGCGCCCAACTGGTAAAAGAGGTCGCCAACAAGACCAACGACATCGCGGGCGACGGCACCACCACCGCCACGGTGCTGGCCCACGCCATCATCAAGGAAGGCATGCACCATCTCACTTCCAACAAGCTGAACCCCATGCTCCTTAAACAGGGCATCCAGGGCGCGGTGAAAGTCGTCATCGATGAATTGGACAAGATGAAGAAGGCCATCCACACCAAAGAGGAAATGGCCCAGGTCGCCACGATCTCCGCGCAGAACGAGGAGGTCGGTACCCTGATCGCGGAAGTGTTCGAGAAGGTTGGAGGGGACGGAGTGGTTCAGGTGGAAGAAGGCCAGACCGTCGGCCTCACCATCGACATGGTGGAGGGCATGCAGTTCGACAACGGTTACATTTCGCCCTACATGGTCACCGACCCGGCCCGCATGGACTCGGTGTTCCAGGACCCCTACATGCTGATCACGGACCAAAAGATCTCGAGCATCCAAGAAATTCTGCCCTTGCTTGAGGCCATGGCCCAAGCCGGCAAGAAACAGCTCGTCATCATCGCCGAGGATATCGAAGGCGAGGCGCTGGCCACCTTGGTGGTCAACAAATTGCGCGGCACGTTCCACACCTTGGCCGTGAAGGCTCCGGGCTTTGGGGATCGCCGAAAAGCGATGCTGCAAGACATTGCCGTGCTGACCGGAGGCCGAGTGATCAGCCAAGAGGTCGGATTGAAATTGGAGAATGCCACGCTTGAGGATCTGGGCCGCGCCCGCAAAGTGGTTTCAAGCAAGGAGGAGACCACCGTGGTGGAGGGCAAAGGCCGAAAAGAAGACATCAAATCCCGCATCGCCAGCATCAAGGCGGAATTGGAGAACACCACCTCGGATTTCGACCGCGAGAAGTTGCAAGAAAGGCTCGCCAAGCTCACCGG
>JACRIF010000138.1 GCA_016220125.1 Candidatus Peregrinibacteria bacterium | reverse complement strand
GCAAGTGCTTCTTGTCGACCAACTCATACACCAACGGATTTTCTGGGGAAAGCACCAAATACGTGGCGCCGAATAGGGTGTCGGGGCGTGTAGTGAACACCGTGACCGTCTTTGCGGAGTCTTTGACCTTGAAGGTGACATTGGCGCCCACGCTCTTGCCGATCCAGTTGCGTTGCATCTGCTTGATGGGTTCGGGCCAATCGAGGCCCTCCAAATCCTCGGCCAAGCGATCCGCGTACTGGGTAATGCGCAACACCCACTGTCGGAGCAGTTTCTTGGTGGTCTGGGTGCCGCACCGGTCGCATTTCCCGTTCACCACCTCCTCGTTCGCGAGGCCGGTCTTGCATCCGGGGCACCAGTTGATGGGCAATTCGGATTCGTAGGCCAGCCCCTTCTTGAGCAATTGGAGAAAAATCCACTGGGTCCACCGATAATACTCGGGGTCGGTGGTGTTGATTTCGCGATCCCAATCATAGGAAAAACCGATCGCCTGGATCTGGCGCTTGAACGTGGCGATATTCTCCGCCGTCACATCGCTGGGGTGTCGACCCGTCTTGATCGCATAGTTTTCGGCAGGGAGGCCGAAGGCGTCCCAACCCATGGGATGGAGGACGTTGACCCCCTTGTTCCGCTGGTAGCGGGAAATAATGTCCGTGGCGGTGTAACCCTCGGGATGCCCCACATGCAATCCGGCTCCGCTGGGATACGGAAACATGTCCAGCACGTAGTATTTGGGCTTCTTCGGATCGACAGAGGACTTGAACGTCTTGTGCTTGGCCCAGTATTGTTGCCATTTCGGCTCGATTTTGGAGGGGTCGTACATAGGTTTGATTAAATGTGCGAAAGGATTATACACCTTCGCTTTCATAAATCAGATAATACGCCGTAGCTTAAATAATTGTATTGTTGCCTGTTAATTTCAAAAAGCTTCGGCGCATAATACGCTAATAAATTATTTAAGCAGAGGTGTATATAAGGCAAGGCGGGCAAATCCCGAAGGGGTTGGGGCCAATTTGGTTTCCTCAATTATTGCATTAATATATAAAATATGTTATAATAATACATTGAAAACATTTAAAAAAACAAAAAATGTTCGACCAACCCAATAAACCAGAGCAAGCGCCAAGGCAAAACGAATCCCGGGAACGGATTCAGCAAGCGTTGAAAAAGGCGGATGGTTTTGTCGAAGAAAGGCGGATGGATCCGTATCGGCAGCAATTTGTCCGAAAGCTGATCGCGGACAGCCTGAAACGGCCCTCTACTTGATGGAAAGGAGCCGGAAGTGGGTGGAATGGCTTGAGGCATGGCTCTCAGGGGATGAGAGCAGTGTTTTTTGAAGGCGTGCGTTGCGCGCGAAGCCAATCGACATATTCAAAATATCGTAAAGCAACTCCAATTGGCGCGCGGGTTCCATGAGGGATAGGATGCGGGTCGTTTTCCCATCGATTTCCTCTTTTTCGAAAACAGACAATACCTGGTTCGCAACGCCTTTGCTCATGCCACCGAGATTCAAGCGAATCTGGTCCAGGAGCATGTTTTTCAAGGCTTCGGGTGACTCGTGCTCAATGCCTTGGACCGTGCGCTGGCCCAATTCCGAGGAAAGCATGGAAAAGGCCAACCCTTCCGCGGCGCCACTTTGCTTTTTGCGCTTGGGAAGCACGCTGTTCATCTTCCGCATCAAATCCTGGTGGTCAATCGCCGAAAGGGTGGGGTCGGCATGGAGTTGGGCGGACTCGACCAGGGGCTGGATGCCGTCCAGCATGGATCTGAGGAGGCCTTCGACTTGTTGGGCGGCGGTTTCGGACACGGCTAAAGTTTTGTCCATGAAATAATCCGCCCCATGGGTGGCCGCGCCCGCCAAAACAGGGGCAAGGGATTGCTCAAAGGATTGGTAAAAATTCGTGATCCGATTGAGAAAATCGGGGGCGATCGAGGCGCGGACTTGTGAAAGTTTCGCCGCATCGACCTCATCCAAATCAACGTCCGAGGAGCTTAAATGGTCGAGGGACTCGTAAAAGTCGCCCAAGGCGTGCATGAGGTGAATCTCGCTCTTTTCAAGCAGCTCGATTTTCCGCTTTTGATCCACGGGATCTTCAAGGGTGTCGATCCGGGCTTTGCATTGGACAATGAAACTCGTCAATTTTCGCTCCAAATCCTTGGAGGCGTGGATGGAGTCGAGCGAATCGTGGATGTCGGCACGGACCGAGCGGGCCAGGGCGCCCTCGGGGCTCGTGGAAAAAGCGCTGTCCGCGGTCTCGAGGGGACGATTCAATTCCGAAATGCCGATACTGGAGGGGGGCTTTTTCATATTTGTTTTATGGCATAATTTTACTGGCTTGAACCCCCAAAGACAATGGGTTTTCAACGTCAAAAAGGCTTAAGGGAAAAATCTTAAGGGAATCCGCAATCGAATGCAACTTTATTTTTTGCCGTTTTGACCTGCACATCGCTTTTCAGGTCCTCCAGCATTTCACGCACGACATCCTTCCCGCCAAGGCCTATGGAAAGT
>JACRIF010000137.1 GCA_016220125.1 Candidatus Peregrinibacteria bacterium | reverse complement strand
TCCAACTCGAGCATTTTGTCTCGCGCGCCGCCTTCGACATCATCGGGCTTGGTGAAAAGATCATCGAACAACTCATCAACGAAAACCTGGTGCGCGACGCGGCCGATTTCTTCACCCTTAAATACGATGACCTGGTGACGCTGGACCTGTTCAAGGACAAAAAAACCCAGAACCTACTCGATTCCATCGAAAAGGCCAAAATCGTTTCCGTGCCCCGTTTCATCTATGCCCTCGGCATCCGCTACATCGGCGAGGAAAACGCCTCGTTGCTAGCGGACCATCTTCAGCTCAAAACCCATCACGTCGAAATCGCCGAATCCCAAAAGCGTGAACAGATGGGGCTATTCGACGAGCCCGCGCCCTCCAAAAAAATCGAAGTGGCGGAGATCGAAACCCTGCTCCACGAAATCCAGAAAATGAGCCTCGAGGAGATCAACGCCATCGGGCGCATCGGCGACACCGTTGCCCCGGCCATTTACGATTGGTTCCACGACAAAAAAAATGTCGCCCTGCTCCACAAGCTCCAGAAAGCCGGCGTAAAACTGACCATTGAAAAAAAGGCGCTCACCCACAAATTGAAGGACCAAACCTTTGTGATCACCGGCACCCTTCCGACCCTGAGCCGAGACGCGGCCAAGGAATTGATTCGCCTGAACGGCGGAAAATCCGCGGCCGCGGTCAGCAAGAACACCACCTTCGTTCTGGCGGGAACCGAACCCGGCAGCAAGTTTGACGACGCCCAGAAACTTGGCGTGCCGATCATCGACGAGGCGAAATTTTTGAAAATGATCCGCTAAGAGTCACAAGTCACAAGCGAGAGTCTCAAGGAAATTTCAATCCCTTGAGACTTGGAACTCGTGCTTGAGACACTGCAATTTGACGATTTTTTGACGCCGGGATCTTGATAAATGGAATCTCAGCACTTAGGATCAATTCAGATTTTAAAATTAAATTTCCCATCATGTTCGACTCCAAGAAACCCCACGGACTCCTGGTGCTGGTCGTCGCCCTTTCCGTCATCAGCGGATTTTTGGGCGGAGCCCTCACACTCAGCCTGGTCCGCCCCATTGCCCCCGACACGGGATCCACCGTGAAGGCGGGCGGAAGCAAGGAAAAGGTGCTGGTCGAGGAATCCTCCATCATCGACTCGGCCAAAAAAGTCGGCCCCGCGGTGGTCAGCATCGTGATCACCAAGGACCTGCCCCTTTACCGGCAAGGAATGGGCATGGGCATGAACGATTTCTTCTTCAACTTCAACGACCCCTTCGGCGGGATGCCCTTCGGCAACCAGCAACCGTACCAGCAGGATGACAACGGAAACATCAAAAAGACTCCTCAAAAGGTCGGAGGAGGCAGCGGCTTCATCGTGACCGCCGACGGCCTGGTGCTGACCAACAAGCACGTGGTGGACGACCTCGAGGCGGGCTTCACCGTGATCACCACGGATGGCACCGAGTACCCCGCCGAACTGGTGAGCAAAGACACCATCAACGACATCGCGGTCCTGCGCATGAAAGACGGAAAGGACAAAAAGGCCCAGAACCTCCCGACCGTGGAATTGGGAAGCTCCGGCGATTTGCAGATCGGACAGCGCGTGGTGGCCATCGGCAACGCCCTGGCCGAATACCAGAACTCCGTGACCACGGGCATCATCAGCGGAAAAGGCCGCCAAATCACCGCCGGCTCCGCGAGCGGATCCGAGAATCTGATGAACCTGCTCCAGACCGACGCGGCCATCAACCCCGGCAACTCGGGTGGGCCGCTCGTGAACTTGGCCGGCCAGGTGGTCGGCATCAACACCGCCATGGCCAACGGCGCGCAGAGCATCGGCTTCGCCATCCCGATCGACGACATCAAACCGCTTATCCAGAGCATCATGAAAAACGGGCGAATCGTCCGCCCCTTCCTGGGCGTGCGCTACCTGCTCTTGGACGAAGCCAAGGCGAAAGAGCTTAAAATCGATGTGAAGGGCGGCGCCCTGCTCGTGGGCAAAGAGGAGGAAGGCCAGTTCGCGGTGGTGCCCGGCTCCCCGGCCGAAAAAGCGGGGCTCAAGATCAAGGATGTGATCCTGGAAGTGGACGGAACAAAAGTCGCGGACGACAGCCCCCTCCAAACCATGATCGCCACCAAAGCCCCCGGCGACACCGTGACGCTGAAAATCTGGCGCAGCGGGAAGACGATGGAGGTGAAGGTAACGTTGGAGGAAGCTAAAAACTAAGCTGGGAGCTTTGAGCTGCGAGCAAACTAAATACGAAAGCCCCGGGAAACTGGGGCTTTTTAAATTGGATTTTTGAATTCGAAATTATCTCTTCCCCTCCCACTCCGCGTAAAATTGATTCAGATACCCTTCCATGAACTCATGCCTGGACTTGGCGATCTCGGTGGCCGCCTTGGTGTTCATGCGGTCTTTCAGGAGCAACAACTTTTCGTAAAAATGGTTGATCGAGGTGCCCTCGTTTTTCTTGAACGCGGCAATGTATTCCTCTTTGTTCTTATAGGTTTGAGGTTTCTGGTCGGGGTCGTGCATGGGGCGGTTGCGGTTGCCCCCGAATGCGAAGACCCGGGCAATACCCATGGCTCCAATGGCGTCGAGGCGATCCGCGTCCTGCACAATCTTCCCCTCAAGGGTTCTCATCCCCTCTCTATTCACCCCGCCCTTGAACGAGATGGTGGCAACGATGTCGCACACGTGGTCCATGGTTTCCAAATCCACCCCCAACGGCTCCATCACCTCGCGCGCCACGCGCGGGCCCACCGAATAGTCGCCCCCGTGGAACTTGTAGTCGGCAATGTCGTGGAGCAAGGCTCCCAGCTCGACCACAAACAGATCGGCCTTCTCCTCCTTGGCCAAATGGCGGGCCATGTTCCACACGCGCACGATGTGCCACCAGTCGTGGCCCGAGCCCTCGGACGACATTTTTTCCCGCACATGGTCCGCGACTTTTTTGAGAATGACTTTTTTATCCATCGTTTTGAATTAATTACCATCAGCTTATCAATTATTCCCGTATCGTGAAAAGAGCCCATGAGAAAAAAACCGCCTGGCTTTGGGCCGGACTGTGGATTTTGCCAATAGGGAAACGCTTGGATTTGCTGCAATCCCCTTCGTGGATTCACGCAAATCCATCCTCGCCCCAGTCGCGCCGCTAAAAATGCGCGCTCCTTTCGTCTCGGACCGCGCTTCTCGCTACTTTTATGGTGCTCAGGAGAGGACTTGAACCTCCACGACCAAATGCGGTCACCAGCCCCTCAAGCTGGCGTGTCTACCATTCCACCACCTGAGCAATAGTTTTGACGCTCGAACCCTCGGCTGAGGAACCTGAAGGCGTGATGAGTATATCAAAGGTTTCCCCTTTTTCAAGGGCTGATTTCAGCATCCGAAAACACGGTGCTTAACGCCATGGCGCAACCCGTGCTACAGTTGGAACGAACAAAATCCGCATGACCACGAAACGAAAAGTCTTCCAAATCGCTGGCCTCATCCTGCTCGCGCTCATCCTCGTCGCCTTCTCGGCAACGATCCTTTACCATGAGCAGATCAAAGCCACGCTGGCGCACGAGATCCAAACCTATGGCGCCATCGGTTGCCTCCTCGGCGGGTTCATCGCGGACACCTTTGGCGGCCCGCTAGGCCCCGAATGGCCGGTGATCGCTGGCATTCTTGCCGGTATCAAACTTCCGACCGCCCTGCTGATGACTTCGATTGGAAGCGTGCTGGCCACCATTGTGGTGTACTGGGTCGGATACGCCTTCGGCGATGTCGGCGCCCGCGAGATCTTCACGGTCGAGCGCTTCGAGCGCTGGCAACGGGTGTTCCTCCGCAATCGACGCATCACCATGGTGCTCGCGGCGCTCACCCCCGTGCCCTATGTGACCTGTTGCCTGATCGCGGGCATCTTCAAGATGCGACCGTGGGAATATGTCGTCTTCACCATTTTTCCTCGCATCTTCCGCATCGTGACCGCGGCGTATATCGCCCTCCTTCTCAGGGGTGCCCTTTAAGCCAACCCAAAAAAAACCTGCCGCAAACGGCTGCTAGTTGTTTTTAGCCACCCCTTTTTTGGCCTGCGCCCCCATCAGGGTGACCATCTGGAACTGGAGCGGGATCTTGATGATGAGCTCGACCCCGTTTCCCTGGGGGGTGATCTGCAACCGACCCTTCAGGTCCGGCGACTCTTCGGTCAAACGATCGATCTGCGCCAACGCCTCTTCGGAAAACGCGAATTGGTCCTTGAGGATCGTCACCATGGCGAATTGGTCCTTTTGGCGCGCCTCGACCAGGATCTCGGTTTCCGACTCCGCGCGGGCCAGGATGTCGACAAAGATATAGAAGAAGATTTGCTCGAACTTGGACTGGTCCCCCAGCACGGGAGCCTTGATGTCGGAAATCAGCGTCACGAGCTTCGCCTTCTTGTAATGCTCCTCGATCACATAGAGCAGATTCCGCAACACGAGCGTGAGATTGAAACGCTCCTCGCCCTTCGAGGAGATCTGATAGCTTTTGGTGCTGTGAAGCGACTGGTTGATGCGATGGATGTAATGCTTGATCTTGGGGATCGAATCCTTCGGCTCCATCTCGGTGATGGCCAAAATGGAGGTCAGCGAATCGTTGATCTCGTACATCATGTTGTCGAAAAAATGCAGGCGGGCCTCGGCCTGAAGCCGATCCACCTCCTCTTTCATCTTTTGGATCACCTGCGATTTCAGCATCCTGGGGACGACCATACCGTGTTGGCTAACGATTACGCCGATGTCTCATAGGAAAAGGGAGTGATGTAAAACCACCCCCCTTCCCTATAAAGTTGCCCTCCCGCAATGCGTGCGCTAACGTCTATGAGGTTTGAGGCCCGAATTTCTCTGCGTTGTTAGCAAGACCATACTATACCAGTGAACCCAAGTTGTCAATTCACCATAACAAGTGCTTGATTTTGCCTTATGCATAAGCTAAAATCATCTTGTTCTTAGCCGTTCACAACATCATTTATTACATCCTATTTATGAAAATCGATCAAGTGCTTCAGACGCTTGGATTGCAGGATCGCGAACCCGATGTTTACCTCACGCTGCTCAAGACCCCGGGGGCCCAACCCGCCAGCGTGATCGCCACCCGCGCCGACCTGAACCGCACGACGGTTTACAAAATATTGGTCAAACTGGTGAAGCGGGGCCTGGTCACCAAGACCCAGCGCCACGGCATCACCTGCTTTTTCGCGGAGGATCCCGAGAACCGGCTCAAGCTCCTGATCGAGGAGCGCCAAAAGCAACTGACCGAGATGAACCAGGCCATGCTCGAGGCGCTTCCCCTCTTGACCATGAGTGAAGAAGAGACCGACAGCCTCCCCAAAATCCGCTACTACGAGGGCATCGAAGGCATCAAGCAAATCTACGAGGCGGTGCTGAAAGAGGAGAAGGACGTCTACCGCTACGGCGACATCACCAAGATCTACGAGGCGCTCGGCATCTACACCGACGAGTACATCAAAAAACGCAACGAGCTCGGCATCACCACCCACGCCATCATGCCCTACTATGAAACAGAGCGGGCGCAGATCAAGAAAAACACCAAAGAGAACCGGGATGTGCTCTACATCCCCAAGAAGCTGTTCCCCATCGAGGGCGAAGTGCGCATCTTCGGCAACAAGGTCGGCATCATCTCGCTCCGCAAGGATTCGCCCATCGGCGTGATGATCGAGAGCGACACCATCTCGAAAATGTTCCTATCAATTTTCATGCTCACCTGGAAGAACTACGGCGCCCAGGCGACTCGCATGAACGACGATGGAAAACAGCCCAAAAAATAGCCGATGAACGGTAAAACGCCCCGGGACTCCTAACGCCGTCGGCGGCGGTTCGGGGTTCCAGGCACTTTTGCTATCACCTGCCGAAACACCTCCGTTTCCCCCGGCTTGTCATAACCCTCAATGGGCTTGATATCCAGCAATATGGAGGTAAATTCAGCCTGCGCCACCAGCTCCGTCAGCATGTCCTCCTCCGGGTACAACCTCAAAATCCGGTCCTCCTTGTCCATGGAATAGTTCAAATCGTCGCCCATGGTCAACCGGTAATGGCGATCGGCGCGGGCGGAGTCCGAATCGATGGTCTTGATGGCGAGCCCCAAATACCCCTTGTCGCGATTCCGGTCCAAAATGTTGTAGGCGGCCTTGAGCTTGGCCTTGAGTACCATCGGCGGGTCATAGTGCCATGACGAGAATCCATAGATATGGGTCACCCGCTCGGAGCCCAACATGGAGGCGAGCGCCCTTCGGGTGTCTTGGCACAACATCGTGATCCGCGGAATCAGCTCCGGATGAAACAACGTCAGCTTTTTTTGAAATATGTCCAAGGCATATCGGCTGGTGTCGAGCGCCACCACCTTTGCGCCTTTTTTTGCAAAACACACGGAGTCGCTGCCCATGCCGCAACCCGTGTCCAACACCACCGACTTGGGGCCCATGCCCGTCCGCTCGGCAAACAGCTCCGCAAACTCGTTCGGCTCATCCAAACTCCTGCCCGAGAACTGATGGGTTCCGCTTTGGTGAATCCGGTCGTAGGCCACATTGGCCAACAATCCCCGCTCCTCGAGCAGTTTGAGCCCCTTCATCTGCGAATTCATGTCGGATTCCTTGAAAAGCCTTCTGGCCTCCTGAATGGCTCGAAATTCCTCAATGGAAGCATAGGGAAATTCGCTTTTGCTCTTCCAATCCTCGCCATTGTCCATCCCAGGACCATGCGGCCTGTTCGCTTGCACCACGCTGGAAACCGCTGCGCGAACCTGAACCTGGGCGAGGATGCCCTCGACGCTCGCCACTTTGCTCTCCAAAAAATCAAAATCCTCCTTTTGGAGGGCACAAACCAGATCCAAATCCTTGAATTCGCCATGAGCCCCCATTTCGACCAAAACCGCAAACCGCTTCTCGATGGGGACCAAGCTGTTTGTCACCGAATAGGGGGTCAGCCGAGCACTCCCCTTCAATCGCTCAACCCCCCTCAAAATCTCGACCACCTTCAAGAGGAACTCCGTTTTCGCCTGCTGTTTCTGGGACGGCTGCAAACTTTTCATGGAGTGCCACAGGCTCCTGATCTCCTGCACATAGGCTTGGATCAATCGCACCCCCTCCTCCTCCCAATGACCGGGGCCCGACGGCGCCACGGCAAGCGACGCAGCGGGAGCAACCGCAACACCCGCAGTGACGGAAGCCACCTTTTGCTCGCTCGCGGGGTTTTCGACCCTCTTTTCACTAGTGACACTTGCCCCCTCTTCCGGCTGTGTTTTTTTGTCCTTCTCTCCCATTGAGTTATGGCAATTAGCCTTTCAACAAAAAACAGAAAATAAAATTTTAGCTCTGTTTGTTTCGAGCCGCCTGCAGCTTTGTAGTGTATTGTGTCTGTATTTTACAAAAATGTCAAATGATTTTTATATCATTTTCCGCTCACGACTTTCCAGCGAATTTCCTTCTCCAGCCGGCCTGGAAGCGTGAAGCCGGCCGCCTTGGTGTGCCCACCTCCTCCGAATTCGGAGGCAACCTCGGCCACATCCACCTCATCCTTGAGGGTGCGGAGCGATGCTTTCACCTTGCCGTCCCGCTCGGTCAAAATGACGCTGTATTCGGATCCCGGCACCGAATTCACGAAATCGACGGCGCCCGCGATCTCATCGAAACCGGCCCCCGTGTCCAAAAAGTCCTTGGCCGTGACCACGGACATCGTGACCCCATCGGACTTTTGAACCGTGTTCTTGAAGATCCGCCCCCACAGGCGCATGGTGGAAATTTTCGTGGTGTTGAACACCTCTTTCGACAAATGCCTCAAATTGGCCCCCTTGGCCAATAATTCCGCGGCGATCCGCAACGCCTCGGAGGTGGTGTTCGAATGCTGAAGGCTCCCCGTGTCGGTGTAGAGCCCCGTGAGCAGGCACGTGGCGGCATGGCGATCCAGCGGATAGCCCAAATGGCCCAACATCCGATACACGATCATGGTGGCGGAAGCCGCCGTTGAGTCCACAATATTGTACCGTCCGTAGAAATTGTTGGAGGGATGGTGGTCGATGTTGATGACCTCCAGGCTTTTGTCGAACAACGCCGGGTGGGTTTCATGAAACCCCGTCAGGTGCGTGGCGCCCGCATCGAGCACCAGAATCGCATCGTAGTCGAAGCGGGGCTCGCCCTTCTTCACATGCTCGATGTTGGGCATGAACGAAAACACCTCGGCGGGCACGTCCTTGCACACGATTTCGGGATGTTTGCCCATGAGCGAAAAGGACTGATAAAAACCAAGCGCCGACCCCAGCGTGTCGCCGTCGGGTTGGCGGTGGGGAATGATCAAAATCCGATCGCTGCGTTGGATCAGGGCGTCTATTTTTTTAAGTTCCTCGAGGTCGAGTTTCATTTTTATTTTTTGTTATTGGCGGAGGGTTAAAATAACATTTCGGATTCCGAGTGACAAGTGAATTTGAATTTGAATCCGAATAGTGGGCAGAATCGTGGACAGAGTTGTGGATTGGCGCAACCATTCCGCCGACCATTCTGTCCACAATCCGCTTCTTTGGTATACTGAATCCATGACCAATAAAATCCCCATCCTCTTCATCGGAACCGCCGACATCGGCGCCCCGCTTCTGCGCGCGCTTTCGGCGGACAAGCGCTTCGAGGTACGACTTGTGGTCGCGCAACCCGACAAACCCGCGGGACGAAAACTGGAACTGACTCCCTGCGCCATCAAGGCCGAGGCGCTGAAGCTTGGGTTGCCCGTCTTCACGCCCGAAAAGATCAACACGCCCGAGGCGCTGGAGGAACTTCGCAAGCACAAGCCCGCCATGATCGTACTGATGGCCTACGGGAAGATTTTGAAGCAGGAACTTTTGGATCTACCACCCTTGGGCTGCATCAATGTGCATGCCTCGCTCCTTCCCCGCCACCGGGGCGCCTCGCCCATCCAGAACTGCCTGCTTTCGGGCGACTCCAAAACCGGAATCAGCCTCATGCGCATGGAGGCGGGCATGGACACCGGCCCTGTTTATGCGCAATTCGATTTTCCGATCATGGAGGCCGACAATGCGGAAACGGTTTGGGCTAAAATTTCCAAACTCACGGCCGACAAAACGCCCGACACACTCATTCAGATTTCCGAGGGAAAACTGAAGCCCAAACCCCAGGACGATTCCAAGGCCACCTTCTGCGCCCAGATCGAAAAAACCGATGGCGAAATCGATTGGACCGAATCGGCCGAGGCGATCGCCCGCAAGGTTCGCGCCTACGCCGGCTGGCCGGGAACCCATACGTTTTGGGATGGAAAGCGAATCAAAATCCTCCGCGCAAACTCCGCGACCGTTTCATACACCCACACGCCCGGAACCGTGACCGCGGAATTGGGGCAAGTGCGGGTGACCACGGGCGACGGGGAGTTGGTTTTGGAGGAGGTGCAAATGGAGGGGAAAAAGGCCCAACCCATTGGCGAATTCATCAAAGGCCACCCCGCATTCGTGGGAACTGTTTTGGGCTAAAAGCGTTTGTGATATTATTTGCCAAATAATAATCATTCACCCAAAAACCCTATGACCATCAATACTTACGCGGTGCTCGCTTGCTCCGTGCTCGCCATGGCCCTCGGCGGGGTCTGGTACGGACCCCTTTTCGGCAAGACCTGGATGAAAATCGTGGGCGTGAAACCCTCGGACATCGCCGCCCGAAAGGAAATGCAAAAGGGCGTCGGCAAACTGTACGTCACCCAATTTTTGCTGACCTTGTTCCAAGTGTACGTGCTCGCCTATTATATTGAAGGCTGGAAGGACGCCTCCGGAATCGAAAACGCCCTATGGATCTGGGCCGCGTTCATCATGCCCACGGTCGCCGGCTCGGCCATGTGGAACAACGATTCCACCAAAGTCTCGTGGGCGCGATTCCTGATCCAGGGCGGCTACCAGCTCATCCTGTTCGTGTCATTCGGGCTCATACTTGGATACTGGAAATAAACAACGGTCGATTTTCTAATTCACCCTTATGATCCAACAAATATTCGTGAATCTGCCAGTCAAAGACCTCAAGAAAACCATTGCCTTTTTCACCAAGCTCGGATTCAAATTCAACCCCCAATTCACGAACAAAAGCGGGGCCTGCCTGATCCTCGGGAAAAACATTTTCGCGATG
>JACRIF010000134.1 GCA_016220125.1 Candidatus Peregrinibacteria bacterium | reverse complement strand
GCCCTCGGGCCCGATGAAATTCTTGATCGCCAACTCCATCTCCGCAACCTCAGACTGGGCAGCTGTGCGCTCCTCGGGCGTGAGATTCACTTTCACATCCCATTTCGAACTGCATGCGGTCAAAACCACGGCCACTAAAAAACTCGCGCAAATTTTGAATAGGATCTTCATGAATTGAAAAACAGATAAAATGGAGGGCTGATTATAGCCCCTGGATCCTCGCTAATCAATGAAATAATGCACCCGCTTTATGGATTTTTCGAGCGCGGGGCAGGACTTGTCGGGCACGGGGGCCTCCACACATTCGGTCTGGTAGCGTTTCTCGGGCCAGACGATCCGCAGGCCCATCAGGTACAGATCACGCGCGGAAAGGCTGATTTGCACATCGGAACGGCCCAACAGTGTTTGGGCATAGACCACGTCGATCTTGGCCCATAGGCAGGCGCTATCGGAGGCCGGCACGCCCACTCGGCACTTGATGGCCTGGCGAACCTTGTAATAGCTGAAAAGGGAGGTGAGCTGCTCTTGCTCATCCGACTGGGCTGGGGAGGTGGGTGGCACTGGAGGATTCACGACTGGAGGCGGTTCCACGGCAAACGAGCGGACTTCAATGGTTTTCGTCAGCGCCTCGCTGAAATTGGCGTTGTCCGTGGAATACAGCTTGTAGGTGACCACATCGCCCACCTGCAGGTCGGTATCCACATAGGAGGTGAGGATCGAGTTGTTCAGGATATTGATGTCCTGGGTGAATCCGCCACGCACCCGCTTGCGGTCCAAGACCGCTCCGATCAAATCCCAATCGGGCGAGTTTTTCCAGCGAAGCGACACGCTTTTCAGATCATCGGCCAACACGGCCGTGAAGTCGGTGGGGGCATAGGGGGGCGTGTGATCCGTGAGCGCCTGATCAAATACCTCCATCTTGTTCACATCCTGGGCATCCGACACGAAATCACCATTGGTATCCAGCCTAATGAATTGGGACCCAAAGGAATAGCGGTATGCCCTGATTCGCAACCCCGCCAGCGTCACGCTCTCGCCCGCCGCAAAGTCGGCCAACACCGGGATATGCACAATGCGATATTCATTCAAATAGCCCACCGTTGGCTCACTGGCGATCTTGCCACCCTGAACCGCGGTTCCGCTGGCTGATACGGTGGGAACCGCATCCCAGAGCAATTGGATGGTGGGATTTTCGAACAGCAGATTGATTCCATGCTGAGCCGTGATCTCGCCCGCACCCTCGGCTGTGACGGTGATCGGCCACAATTGTTTCGTTTCGTTCTTGTAAAACGAATTGGTGTTCTGCGAAAACAGCGTCGCCGCCTGCGCGACAGGGGCCAACAGGGCCAGAAGGACAACAATGGGGAGAATTTTTTTCATGAGCTTTGATTTAGATAACTAATCTCTATTTTACCACTCTAGCGATCGGATTGAAAAAACAAAAAAACAAACAAAAAATCCCCTCCTCTAGGAGGAGGGGTGGTCCTCACCGCAACACCAAGACCACCTCCCGGCTTCGCCGTACTCCTCCTCCGAGAGGAGGAGAAACTATGGGGAGAAACTTAAACTCCCGTTGCCTCTGCAATTTTCCATAAAACTTCTCCGAGGTTTTCGTAGATATCAGCGTTAGTGAAACGCAGGAATTTTATGCCGAAGCTTTCGATATAGGATTGCCTATCTTGATCGTATTTCTCGGCCTCTGGCGTGCAATGCGAGTCTCCATCGAGCTCGATAGCCAATTTGTGCTCGGGACAGTAAAAATCGATCACAAAAGGGCCAACGCCATATTGGCGACGGAATTTTAACCCCTTCAGCTGACCGCCTTTAAGCCGTGACCACAAAATGATCTCGGCTTTCGGCATGGCCAGCCTTAATCTTTTCCTCTTCGAATTATCCTCGAAACGATTAAAAAATTCACCCATTGGAATACAAAAAAGAAAACTATTATAACATGAAGGCTCAAGACCACCCCGGTCGCCCAAAGCGCCCACCCCTCCTTTTTAAGGAGGGGACTGAATTGGGGTAAAATCCCCTCCTCTAGGAGGAGGGGTGGTCCTCACCGCAACACCAAGACCACCTCCCGGCTTCGCCGTACCCCTCCTCCGAGAGGAGGAGAAACTATTGGGGGAGCCTTTTTTACCCAACAAAAAGCCCCCCTCTTTCGAGGGGGGCCCAAATGGTTAAACCATTTTCGCTAGGATCTCAGGACGAGATGCGAAGCTTATTTGCTGAGGGTCTGCGAGGCAACCGAGTTTGCCTTGAGCAGGTAGCCGTTGGTCCAATCGTACGAACCAGTGTCGGTTGTGACGGCGATCAAGCCACCACCCAAGCCGGTAACGTAGTTGTGGACATCAGCGGATTTGTCAGACCAGATGATCGCGCGACCGGCGACAGTCAAATCGACGAAGTCGTTGGCGGCGGCGGTGATCAAACCGGTGTTGGCAGTTGCGCTGTAGATGCGGCCGGTGTTGGCATTGCCGTTGTTTCCAGCGACAAGCACACCAGTGACTGGGACAGCCTCGTCTCCGATCGCCAGTTTGGTCTGGACGGAATCATTGGCGGCGGCGGCGCTCAGTGTAGCATCGAGGTAGTAGGTCTGGCTCTGGCCAGCACCCACCGTCTCTTCCTGAATGAAGGAAACGACGGCATCGGCTGTAGCAGCAGCTGCGATGGTACCAGCGTTTGCAAGATCAGTGCTACCAGCACCGTTGTAAACGAAGGCGCCCGTGGCAGAAGCCGTGGGTCCGGAGAGGAGCGTGGAACCGCGGTAGAATTTGAAGCTACCTGCAGCACCAGCGGCTGTTCCGTTGCTGACCGTGAAGCTCAAGCGGCCGAAGGAGACAGCACCGAGGGAGTCGGCGGTCACCGTAAGACCGAACAAGCGGTTCTCACCAGCGATCAAGCTTGTGGAGAGTCCAGAAGCCTTGGCGAAGGTGGGGACGGACTTGCGCACCACGAAGGTGTTCACAGAGTTCGGGTTGTTGAAAGGAACCAAGTCAGTGCCAACTTGTGTGGCATTGAACGTGGAGGAAGAGGACGATCCGACAGCCTCGAAGGTCGAGACGGTGTTGGTGTCCTGGAGGCCAATGCGGAAATCCTTGCCAGAGATGGACTCTCCGACGGAAGACTTGTCGCTGATGTTGGCGTAGATCTCAACAAACGCATCCGATCCAGCGGGGACAAACATGCCCAGGCCGGACAGGGTGGCGATACCATTCGAGAGAGAACCGGTCTTGGTCTGCATAACACCGTTCATGTCGGTGTATTTGACTGCGACCTGGCTCACCGCGTTGGTGGCAACGGCCGTTGTGAACACGCCAGTGGCGTCGTTCATAAGGGTCAGTTTGTTGATGTTGAATCCTTCACGCAAAGCCGTGAAGCGGTACTTGGAGACCAATTGCATGGTGGAACCGGCCACAATGTTCTTGGCATCCGGGTTGCCTTCAGACGAAGCGCTGAGCGAACCGGAAGTGACCACAGTCAACTCTGGGTTGTGGGTCGTGGTTCCGCTCAAAGCGGCGCCGGTGGCGGTGATGGTATTGGCATCAACGTCCTCAGCTGTGATGTCTGTGCCAGGAACCATATCGACAGCCACGTAGGTGGTAGCGGACATGGTGTTGAGCAATTTGGCTTTCGCCATAAAGGTCTTGGTGGAACCCTTGGCAATCTTGAGGTTCAAGTTGTCGAAGAGAACCTTGTAGTAGTCAGCACCTGCGGTGAAGGCTCCGTCGCCACCTGCATCCACGAGGGTCAGGGAGCGGGGTCCGTCGACCACATCGTTGCCATCGTACAAAGTGACGCTGGAGACGAGGGTGTTGGCGGCTGTGTCACCCAAAGCGGAGACCCAAGCGGCAGGCAAAGTATTGCCGTACACGCGAACGGTCATCTTCTTGATGGTGATTTCGCCGGCATCTCCGGAAGTGACAGCCACTCCGAGAGCAGGGACCTTGTCATCGCCCTTCACATAGGTTTGTGAGGTGGGGATGGACGCGCGAGCAACAGTCAAGCTGTTGGAAGCGGTGGTCATCTGTTTGCCTTGCAAAGCGGTGGCACCGGCGCCAACGATGTTGGCTGTGACCACAAACTCATTGGCAGCCATATCCTTCAGGAAGCTGGTGGCTCCACCGTTGGAAAGGCGGATGCTGGAGAACAAGCTGTATCCAGCAGGAAGGTTGGTGTCGGTGTCGACCAAGACGCCAATGTGGCGGGTCTCACCTCCGACCAACTCGTAGTCTTCGGTCATGGTCTTCATGTAGGAATCTCCGGAGGTCGTGTAGTTTCCAGCAACCAAGGTGGTGGTGGAAGTACCGTTGGTCAAAGGACCCTGGAGCGTGGAACCGCTATCCAGATCAACAACTTTGATGTTCTTGACCAAGGTGTAGGGGTTCACCTCAGTGACCGTGCCAGCGTTGGAAACAACGGTGGTGTTGGTTGTGAGGTTGGTGGTGACGATATCGTCATCGGCCGAGGTGCAGTTCGTTCCAGCAGCGGCTGGGTTGTCGACCACGGTGTTGACGATGGCGTACACATTTCAGGCAGCCGTCGGGATGGTGATGGTGTCGCCAACGAGGATACCGCGAG
>JACRIF010000133.1 GCA_016220125.1 Candidatus Peregrinibacteria bacterium | reverse complement strand
GGGTGCCGGCGACCTTGAAATCCATATCTCCGCCACCATCCTCCTCATCCTGCAGGTCGGTAAGCACCTTGTACAGGTCGGGGTTGTGATGGGAAGTCATCAGGCCCATGGCGATACCAGCGACGGGTTTTTTGATCGGGACACCCGCATCCATCAAAGCCAGCGTGGATCCGCAGGTCGCGGCCATGGAGCTCGAACCATTGCTCATCAGAATTTCGGAAACGGTGCGAATGGTGTAGGGGAACACGTCCTTGGGCGGCAACACGGGGATCAGGGCTCGCTCCGCCAAGGCGCCATGTCCGATTTCGCGGTTTCCGGGCATCAGGCGGTTTGAAACCTCACCCACGGAGAACGGGGGGAAATTGTAGTGATGGAAATACGATTTTTTGGTTTCGCCTTCGATTCCCTCCAGGATCTGGGTGTCGGAAGGCCCGCCCAGGGTGCAGGTGCTCAGCGCCTGGGTCTCGCCACGTTGGAAGAGGGCGGAACCATGGGTGCGGGGCAACAAGCCGGTTTCGATCGACAGGGGGCGGATCTCGGTGAGTTTCCGGCCTCCGATGCGCTTGTCGTTTTCGAGAATATTTTGGCGAACCACATGTTTCACCAAATGGGCCATGGCCTCGCCGACCTGATTCATCTCTTTTTCGTCGATCTTGTCCTTCATGTAGTCCTTCACCTCTTTGGTGAGGCTGTCGAAATAGCCGAAGCGGTCGAGCTTTCCGGTCCGCTCGTACAAGGCGGCCATGATCTTGTCGGCGTAGTTCTTGTCGACATAGTCCTCGATCGCGGGGTTCTTGCTCGGCGCCTTCCATTCGAATTTCGGCAAGCCGATCTTCTTCTCGATGGTTTGGATGAATTCAACGATTTTCTGGCTCCATTTCTTGCCGAAGGCGATGGCCTCGAGCATTTTCTCCTCGGTCACCTCGTTGGCTCCCGCCTCGATCATGATCACGTTCTCCTGGCTGCTCGATACGATCAAATCAAGGTCGGAACGGGTGCGGGCCTCGTGGGTGGGGTTCAACACCAATTCGCCATCGATCAGGCCCACGCGCACGGTGGCGGTCGGTCCGGCGAAGGGGATGTCGGAAATGGTCAGCGCCACGGATCCGGCGATCGAGGCGACCACATCATGCTCGTTTTCCAAATCGTAGGAGATGACATTGAGCATCACCTGAACATCGTTCCGGAAATCCTTGGGGAAAAGCGGGCGGTAGGTCCTATCGGCCACACGACCCATCAGGATCTTGTCGTCGCTGGCGCGAAGCTCGCGCTTGAGGAATCGGCTGGATTTGATGATACCGCCGGCATACAGTTTTTCCTGGTAGTTGACCATGAGGGGGAAGAAGTCGATCCCTTCGCGGATCTCCTTTTTCATGGTGGCGGTCGCCAAAACGACGGTGCCGCCCATCATGACGACGGCGCTTCCGTTGCATTGCTGGGCCAGTTTGCCCACCTGCACGACCAGCTCCTTGTCTCCAAGGGCCAGCTTGAATTCTTGTGGCTTCATAGAAAAATATTATGAATTAAGGGTTTAAACCCTTTGAAGCCACATAATAAAAGTCTCAAATCGGAAGTCATCACCGCCGGGCGGTGATGTCCTTGAATTTGAAACTTTTTGAATATATGGCCACAAAGGTTCGTTTACTTTCGGAGGTCGAGGGTTTTGATGAGCGACTGGTAGCCCTCGGCGTTCTTGCTTTTCATGTAGTTCAGAAGCTTCCTTCGTTTTCCGACCATGGAAAGCAGGCCACGGCGGCTGTGGTTGTCTTTCTTGTGATCCTTGAGGTGGTCGGTCAACTCGTTGATCCTCTCGGTGAGGATGGCGATCTGGACCTGGGCCGATCCCGTGTCCTTCTCGTGTTTGGCGTGTTCGCCAATGATTTTCTTCTTCTCGTCGCGTTTCATCGTTTGGGGGTTTAAGGGGGGCAAAATCAACTTACTTGTTCATTTTACTAAAATTCGCCGTTCATGGCAAGGTTTTTTCTTTATTTCATCCGGAGACCTCAAAAACCATGCGCCACCCATGCGTTGAATCACAGGGGAAAAGTCGATTTTTAGCGTTTTTTCCGTGGCAGATATTGGGCGTTATCCGCCCTGTGGTGGGCATGCGCGCTTTTTTCAGCGTACTCCTTTCGGTAGGCGAGCAAGGCCTTCACCGCCCACACCACAAAGGCGACCAGCAAGGCGATCCACCAGATTCTCATGGAGAACAGGGGGATTCCCGTTTCCCGGAACACCAACAGCGCGAGCAGCGCGGTGGCGAATCCGAACAACGGACCCGGGAAGCGCTTCAACAGTTTTTTCTGGACCTCATCCTTCACCTTCTTCCGTCGTATGATTTTGATCGCCATGGCTCCGGCGAGCAACACGAACACGATCAGCAAAGTCAATTTGGTGAACTGGAAGTTCGGGTCGGGCCGGGCCGACAGGTAATAGGAGAGCGTCAGGAATTTATCCATGGGATGGTGGGGTTAGGCGGATTTTGGGGTTTCGTCGGATTCGGCAACCTCTTTTTTAAGACCTTTTTTCGCGATCCTCTTCAGATGCGTTTGCTTGTGGGGGGATTCCTGCCCCTCTTCCGTTTTTCCGTGGATGCTGTCGAGGATGAGCCGATGCTCCAAATCCTCGTAGTATCGCTCCAGCGTCGTTTTGCCGGGGCGGATGATGAGATAGAGCAGAATGCCAAGAATGGGGAACACAATGTTGAGCAGGATGGCGAAGACTTGGAACAAGAGGCTGTTGCTGCGGTTGATGGCGTCCCGGGTCACCCATACGATGATGGTGAGCCACAAAAGACCGAAGTATACCACAACCGCCAGTTGGATGGATTTGAACGAGGGCGCCGTCACCAAATCGAGCCAGCGGCCGAGATCCAAATTTGCCAAGGAATCAAATGCGTTTTCAGACATTGGAGGGGGGTAAATGTTGACCGGACAGCAATTTTCGGTGGGTGCAGTGGATGTGGAAGATGAATCCAAGCGAGGCGATCACCCCGTGGCTGATTTTGACCACCATGGAAGGTTCCCCGTGGAAAAAATCGATTCCGAAGGCGCTCAGCGAGTATAGCATAATCACCAACGTGCCTGCCACCCCCACCAGATGGGTGCGTTTCGCCGTCAACATTCCGACATTGAACACCGCGAACGTCGCCAGCGCCGAATAAAGCTGGGCGGGGTGCAGGGGGGTCAGGAAGGGGATATTGAACGTGTCGAACGCAATTCCCCACGGGAGGTCGGTCGGCCTGCCGTATTCGGTTCCCCCGAAGAAATGCCCCAGGTGGATGAAGAAAAGGCCGACCAGCCCCGCCAGCACGAAGGCGTCCAGCCAGGCCCAGAAATCCTCATGGTCCCTGTGGCAGAAATAGGCCAAGAGCCCCATGGTCATGTAAAAGACCCCGAAGGCGCTGTAGCCTCCATCCCACACGTACAACATGCTCAGGGGCGAGTGGGCGTAGAAGTCGAAATGCTCTGCCAGGTACGCCAAGCGTCCCCCGAGAAGCGCGGCCGGCACAAACCAAAAGAGGCGGTTGACCAGAAAGCGCAGGCTGAGTTTTTTGAATTGGGCGAAGCGCACCATGAACACGGAGCCCATCAGGAAGCCAACCACCAAAAGGGCGTTGAAGGTGGTCAGGGTGACAGAGCCGTATTGGAAGAGGATTTCGTACATTGAATACCAATGAAACCGTAGCGGCGTAAGATCTTACGCCGCTACGGACAATTATTCTATCGAATCGTTTGGGTGGTTTCCTGTCCGCCACTGACCGTGAAGCCCGGCGGGGGATTGGCGGCCGCGCGCGGCTCGCGTTCGATGTAGGTGGTGGAAAGCTCCGACGCATCCTTGTTGATTTTGCCGTCGCCCAGCAGTTTGACGATGGAGGGCAGCGTTCCCAGTTGGCAGGTGCCGCCCGAGGCGCCGCAATCGACGGTTCCGCAGCAACCGCCTCCGCTGAATTTGCCGTCGTTCGCGATGGAGCTGTCGCCCGTCGTCGCATCCACAATGGCGGTGAAGCGGCGCAGGTAGTCCAAGTCGTAGCGCTGGGCGCATTCGATCTGGGTGTCGCCCGGCTCGCAGGCAATGCCATCGGGCACTTTTTTGATGCCCGCTCCGCCAATCGTGTTGCGCGAGGCGATGCTGCCTTGCCAGTAGAGTTGGTTTTTGAGCTCCTGGACGTTTCCGGCGCTGCCTCCGTAATACAATTGGCCGGAGCTATTTCGGCTAATCAGGCTGCCTTCGGCATAGAGCGTACCCACCAGGTTGGTGATTTCGGGCGAGACGTAGACATTGGAACCCTTGCCGATCTCATCCGCGATGAGGATCAGACCCAGTGATGAGCGGGGGAAGTCGATTGGCGACGGATAGGCGATATCGTTCAGGATGGAAATGTTGGCCCCGCCCTTCACGATGACCGTGTACTGGAAACCGGGGGCCAGGATCGTTCCCGCCGCACCTTTGCTCAATACGAGCGTGCTGCCGGGGCCTCCTTCGTAGTATTTAAAGCCCGTCTGGTTCGCGGCATCGTACAGGTAGCAGTTGCCCGCGGTGTCGAAGGCGTCGATCACGGTTTCGCCGGTCGCCAGTGTGCAACCGGTGCGATCCATGCCCGAGATCATTTGGGCCACGTTCCGGCGAATCTGCTCCTGAAGCTTCTTCGTGCTTTCGCTGCCCACGGTGTCGAATTTGCGATCCGTCACGATTTGCGGGCCGGAGACGGTTCCCTTGGCCTGCAAGCCGATGTCGAGCACCTTGAGACCGTTTTTCAGCTGATTCGTGTACACCGAGGCGATGGGCTGGCCCGCGTAGCGGTAGGCAATGTCCTGCAATAATTCTAATTCCGCTCCCGTGACCGTGGCCGACACGAATTTCTCGGGTGTGAAGCGGATCCCTTCCCCGATGGAAATCGGCAGTGCGGGAGCGAGCGGATCGGTTCCCCCGAGTTCGAGGGCCGCCAGATCGCTTCGATCGATCCTGCCCTCCGGATAGGTTTTTTTGCCTGTCAGGGGATCGGTCGACAGCGGGGCGTACTCCTGCGGGATGCTGAACACGCCGTTGATCGCATAGGTACCATCTGACTTGATCGTGTTTGGCGGAACACATGTGTCGGAGACATCCGCGTCATAGCAGAAATCCTCACCCAGGTGGTATTGCTGGTAGTAGCCCCTGAATGGCGAATTGAACGCATCGCATGCCCGTTCGCAGGGGGCCGCGTCGGGAGCGCAATCCAGTTGGTAGCAAGCGCCATCGTACAGCTCGTAGCGGGTTGTCCCCTCGAGCGGGTCGCTCCACGCCAATTCCGCGTCCTCGGGGTTCACCCCCTCGATGATGCGGTGGGTTTCCATCAGCGACGCGAAGGCGTTGGAGGCGGGGCCGTATCGGAAAATGCTATCAATCGAAAGCCCTCCGTTGCCCACCCCCGACGCGATGGCCTTGGAACTGAAATTGAGCAATTTGAATTGAAGATCTGCCGGAACGCCATTGGTCAGGATATTTTTTTGGCCTCCCGAATCGATTTCGGCGTTCGCCGTGGTGACCGCGGGTGAAAACGCGATATTGCTCGGCTTGGTGAACGTGGTCGGGTCCCCGGATTGAATGGTGCCCGCAACGGATTGGGGGTCGCCTCCCGTCAAATCGATGTACGGCGTTGGCGTGAGCCCGTTCGCGGGCATGGCCGTGTTGGCTTGGTCGATCACATAGGCGGGAACCACGGAGTTGGGGTCGGGATTGAGGGGTGAAGCCGTCGTGTAAGGAGCCGGACCCGCGAAAACGGAGGTGGTCGCGGGCAACGGCGAAACGTTGTCGATTTGATAGTCGAACTGATCCACCAAAAATTTCTTGCTGATGGGGATGGAGGGGCTTGAGACGGAATAGCTGGAAGTGGGCGCATAAGAGGCGACCTCGATGTTGTAGGCAAGCGCCCTGAACGCCACTTCGATCGAGCCGTCGGTGTTGAGCAGGGGGATGCCGGTCGCCCCGGGATTGCTGTCGCTTGCCCGAATCGGGGTTGGGTAGGGTGAAGCGGGGGCCGATTGGGTCAGGTCGTACAACATGGTATTGGTCAGTTCGGCGGTCATCGTCACTTCGCGATTCGGGCACGCATCCTCCTGATATTGGGGGTTGCCCACATCGGTGTAGGGCGCGCCACAGTGGATATCCCGGATCGGATTCCCGGCGACGTCCTTGAGGTCGATTTTATAGCCGAACGCCTCCTTTCCATCGGCCAGGGCGCTTGGGGGGTTGCCCGGAATGGACGGGGTGACCTTCGACATCTTGATATCAGGATTGCCCGCGCGCACATAAAAAATAATCCCATTGGGTTTGATGAGCTGGGAGGGGTCCGGCGCGGGGGCGGGCGCCACAGGGACGAAGGTGTCTCCTATATAGGTGGGCAAATTGGCGCCCCCATTCAGGATTTTGGCGGTGAGCTTGTATTTGCAATAACCCAATTCGACATTGTTCACATTCCCTAGCACGGGAATGGTCAGATCCACGGTGTAGGGGTCGGCCAAGGATCCGGACAACGTGATGTCCTGGTCTTGGGGGGTCAAGGGGCAGCTTGGATCCGTCTCGCCGGGAATTTTCTCGATCCTGATTTTGGAGTTCACCTTGTTCGCTCCGGATTCGGGGTCGATCGCAAACCCCTTCCAGCCGATGGTGGTCGGGTTGGGGCCCGGTTCCGCCGGCAAGGTCGGCGCAACATAGCCCGTGTTGACGCCCACGGCGAACCAGGCCTTGTCGGGGCTCAGCACAATCGGGGAGGTGTCGTCGGGAACCCAGTTCGTGTAGGCTTGAAAATCAAAGGCGAACTCATTGTTCTCGATGCCCAATTTGATCCATCCCAATTTCTCGGACCAAATATAGCCATGAAAGGGCCTTCCGATCGGCTCTCCTCCGACCACCAGCGGAGTTGCGGAGGCTTCAAGCCACGCGCCCCAATCGGAGGTTGTTTGGCTCGCCGCCGCAGTGGTGGTGCCGAGATTATTATCAGAGGCGAGATCGACCCAGCCCGTATATTGGTTCCAGGCAAACCCCACCATGGCTCCCGATTTCTTGATGCGCGGATAGAAGGAGCTTGGGTACGGGTCGCCCACGGAGTCGTCAAGTCCCGCGAAGCCCGTGGCCGTGTCCACCGCGTCATTGATCGCATCGCCGTCCAAGGCCATCCAGCCGATGGTGTCGCTCCACACAAAACCGCGTAGGCGGCAACTGGTCGTGTCGCAGTCGATGGTTTTTTGCGTCCCGACCCGGGCCGTCACGGTGTCCGCGCCGGGGCCGGTGAAGGCGGGGTCCTGAGGTGAAATGTAGAACTGCTTGGTGGGACCCACATAGTAGGAGGGTTGGTCGAATTGCGCGTTCGCGCTGGGGCGCACCGCTGTCGCGTAGTCGAAATGAAGGAGTCCTATCTTGTCTCCGAAGGCTGTTCCGGTGATCGGAACGCTGGTGTCGGCGGCAAGCGCATGCCCCGACATGAGGAACAGGGATAGAAGGGACAGGGCCGGGATCGCGAATTTGGTTTTCATCATTTGGAGAATCGAAATTGGATATACGATTTAAATCTTTTTATCGGTCAAATGTCTGACAGGAGGTTCTCAGCTCCGCATCCAAAATCCTGGTGCACAGCGTCGCATCCTTTTTCGCCGTGGCAAGCCTCATATAGTATTTGTTGATCGCGGCCCCTTGGGTTTCGACGCAATTTTTCTCCAAGGCCGGATCCACGATCGCATTGCAATAGGCCAGATCCTTCTTTTCACCCGCCAAGTTGAAGTTGGCCTCGTCCCTGCACCCTTGATCGGCGCATCCCGCCAGCGTGGCTTGGGTGCCCTGGTACTGGCGAACCATCTGGTTCTTGCCCAGTTCGATCACCTGCAGATTTTTCGTCACGGTTTGGGAGCATCGTGATTTGAGATCGGAGTTTTGGATGGAGCCGCAGCTTTCCAGATTGAGGTTCTGAACACTGCTCGCCAACATGAAATCGTCGAGGCAGCCCTGCCTCAACCCCTGATCCACAATGCCTTCGCAATCCTTGGCCGAGGTGGCGGATCGGCCCATGGAGGCCTGGATGCGGTCCTTGCATTGTTGCTTCAATTCGGCGTTTCCGATTTTGTCGCACAGCGCCAAGTCGAGGCTTTGACCGGAGAGGGCCGAGTACACGCGATCCAAACAGTCGGACCGCATCGCGGTGTCCTTGATTTCCGCGCAACGCTTTTCATCCAAATTCCTGAGCGCGATGTCGTAGGCCTGGGTGTCCAGACACCGCTGACGCATCACTTCGTCGAATTGGATCGCCTCGCAACCCGCTCCGCTGCGAAGGGCGGCGTTCAGCGCCTCGTTGTCCAATTCCGCCTGCTTCTCCGGTGTCAGCGCCTCCTTGGCAAAGCCCTTGAAAGGCTTCTTTGGGGTTTCCTCGGCTTTTTCAATGGGGACCACAGGGGCCTTGGGCTTGTTTTGGATCGCCCAAAGCGCCGCAAAAGCAACCACTGTCAGTGTGGCAAATACGACCCAGGTCAGCGCGGTTCCCTTTTGCGAACGCATATTTTTTATTTTAGGGTGTAATCGAAATTCCCACTCATAGTACCAAAGCCGACCCCCCAGCTCAAGGGGCCTTCATGCTAGAAATTCACAATGGCCAGGATATAGATCCCTGCCCCGAAGAAAAACAGGAAGAGGCTCGCCACGGGGTTGCCACGACAGTGGAGGTTTCGGATCCTGAGGATGAAATGGAGCAGAAGGAGAAGCAACGTGACATTGAGCAGGAGGGGGGTTTTCAGGGTTTTGACCGCGAATTCGGGGCTCAAGCCGATTTTTTTCTCGAACGAGAAATCGACCATGAAGAAATAGAGGATGTAAAAACACAAAAGCCATCCCACAAAGCTGTCCACCTCGACAAAAAACCCCGTGAAATCGCGCCTTTTTCGTTTTGGAGCCTTGGCCGGCTTTTTGGCGGGCACGCCTTTCTTTTCCGCCTCCACCTCCAGATTTTCAGCCACTGCTTCCGTCACGGCCACCGGCTTTTTGCCGCCGAAGAGTCCTTTGATCGCCTCCATCAATTCCCGTTGGCGGGTCTGTTTCAAGATTGGACTGGTCGCCTTGAAATAGGCCCCCAGTTTTTCGAACAAT